>NZ_JARWKZ010000055.1:0-35798 GCF_050577975.1 Rhizobium sp. BR 315
GGCGCTGTGCACCATGAGACCGACCATCAGGCCGAGCGTATCGACGATGATATGGCGCTTGCGGCCTTTGGTCTGTAGAGTCGAGGAAAGGCGCGGTGRCTGGCCCTTGCGAGGCTCGCTCCGTTTCCTTTCCCCGCTCATCAAACCGGACGTGCGGATTTCCCGCATCCGGCTTTCCGACTGGCTTCATCGTAAGGCCCACGGCGACTGCTTGCCGCGCTCGCGTCGAAGACACAGCACGCCCAATTCCCCGTAAACATGTTCACGTGGGAATCGACGCGTGCTGCGTCCTTGCACTTTGTGCCGTCTGCACAGGAAGTTCGTGACGCGGTCATAGACGTGTCGATCGACGCCTTCATAGGCCGATGCGAGAGCGCCATAGGAGAAGTATGCGGCCCAACCGCCCAGGAGGCGGTTCAATCGCTTGCGAACTTCAGGCCATGTGCCCTTGTTGCCCGGCGTCAGCAGCGCGCTGACCTTGGTCTTGATCCGCTGCACGCTCTTCCTGGACGGGCTCGCTCCCAGGTACCACCGGCCGCCGTTGGGCAGATGACGTGGTCCAAGCGAGTAGCCAAGGAAGTCGAAGTGTTCGCGCCGGGCATCCTTCACCGAGGTTTTCGCCTCGTTGAGCGACAGCCCGAGTTTCGTCATCACCGTCCTTGTCCACGCCAGCGCCTCGGCCGCATGATCGCGGCTGAGAATGACGAAGTCATCGGCATAAGAGATGACGTGCGCGCGGAACTCTTCACCCAGACCGCTGAGACGCCAGTGCTTCAGGAACCGGTTCATGTAGATGACCGAGAGCAGCGGACTGACGACACCCCCTTGGGGCGTGCCGTGTGTGCTGCTCTTGCCGCCAGTCATGCGCCGTTTCCCGTCGCCATCCCGCTCCTCGACCGGTGCTCGCAGCCACAGCCTGATCAGCCGCAGCACGCTCCGATCGACGATGCGTCGGGCCACCGATTTGAGGAGGTCCGAATGCGGGATCGTGTCAAAATATTTCGACAAATCAGCGTCGACAACGTCGGTGTAGCCCCGGCACATCAGCCGGTGCGTTTCCTTGACTGCATCGACCGCGCTGCGACGCGGCCGATAACCATAAGCACCGTCCTCGAAGTCCGCCTCGAAGATTGGTTCCAGTACGAGCTTGGCAGCGGTCTGGATGACGCGACAGCGGATAGAGGGAATGCCGAGCGCACGCTCGCCTCCCCCAGGCTTCGGTATCATCACCCGCCGCACCGGATCGGGTCGGTACGTCTTCGAAACGAGTTCTTCGCGCAGGCCCGCCAACCACGCATCCACGCCCGACGCCTCGATCTGCGTAAAGGTCACTCCGTCGACGCCAGGCGCTCCCGCATTGGCGCGGGCCAGCGCATAGGCATGGCGCAGAATGTCTTCACGGCAAATCTTGTCGTAGAGCAAATAGAAGCGGAAAGCGGGCTCCGCCTTCGCCTTACAATAGAGCTTTCTCTGTAGGTTCCTGATCTTTTCAGGTGTTTCGAGGCTCATCGCCAATCACCCTTTCCTCACCATCTTCGAAAGCATGCCAGAAGTCAGGGTCCTTTCCTCCGCCGGCATTGCCCGGCATCGACAGTCTTACGACCCTGTCCGACTCCCGTCCGGTCCATCGCCATCAGCGATGTCGAAGCCGCGACCTCCGACCGCACGGGTCTCCCTCGATTACCCGCATCACCCTTCCCGCGTGCCGTGCCCAATACCCCGGCAGACCGAACAGGTGCTTGTGACGATTGCTTCCCTGTTCGCACGGCCTTCCCCGGGTAAGAGACGGGTCGGCATCTGCATCGACTCTTTCGAGGCCTGCTCGGACTTCACTCGCGTTACGGCCCACTGGATTGCTCAACCGCCCAAGGCGGCCTTTGTCACGAGGCTTCGAACCGGCGGTTACCCGACCGATCCGCTCGTCAGCTACCAGATCAATCGACAACTCTCTGGATGGAACCTTCCTCCATTGGTGACACGCGCCTTCGAGGCGCACTCTTGCCCGCGTCATAAGCCCCGGATGCCGCCGCTTTCGGTGGTTTTGACGCTCTGGCTATCGATCACACCGGCCGTCGGGCTTGCCTCCTTGCCCTCCAACTCGCGCGTTTCCATCACGAGACGATGGTTGATGCGTGGCCAAAGTCCCAACGCTCTCCATATTGCCGACGGGTGATTTTGGTCCAGGCCATCGTGTTCTCCATCGAATCTCGCAAATCCGAAGGAATCATAACCTGTTGAAATCACCCACCTCTTTTTGAGGCAGCCTCTAAAGAGAAGCCCACCACGGCAACTGATCGGTTCATATCCAAGAATATCACCATGAACCGGAAGCGGTGGCTCATTAAGAGGCAACGCCTAATAGTCGCACCAGATTGCAGCAAGCGACGCGAATTCTTCCCAGTTCGGTTTGCCTTTATCCTTCCACCGCATGCAAACTTTAGGAAGGTCGGCTGTCATTTGGGCCCAATCATCTGCGGAGACTTCTTTGATCTTGCCGACGTCCCATCGATCTTGAGACAAACGCGAGAGCTTTTCATAGGCCTCCGGTTTACCCAGCAGAATCTTGCGCGTCCCGCCGGGAATCCAAGCGTCACGCCAAGAGTGTTGGGCGCAAACATTATGCGGACTGACTGTCGGAATGAAAAATTCTAATCCCGTGTAGTGGCAATAGTCCCAAGTCTCGTCTTCGGGAGAGCCAGTATTGCATTTTTCCCACACGTTTTCCGGCAACTTCACACTCGATCGCAACTGCTCAGCCGTAAGCAATAGGCCATCTCGCGCCTCCAATTCTTTCGAAGGCGGCGGATTTGACGTATCGTAGCCGCAGCCTCCTTTGAGAAAGGTTTCGCGCACCATCGAAGCACCTGGAGCCATTGTCCAGGTAAAGTCATTTGCTTGGTGGAACAGCGTATATTCGTGCCATTCGTTTGCCCCGGTTGCTTCAGTGGCCAATTCATTGAAAAAAATTCCTGCGGATACGGCATCGGGCTGCGAGCCTAGGCCGATCATCTTTGTAGGGAAGCGATTGAACCAGTCGAAGGCTACAGGTTGTCGACTCTGGCAAGGCCGATCCCCTGAAAAATGCAAAGTGTCGCCTTTGACTGTATAGAGTTCCCCGTTTCCAATTTGGATGAGTTCGCATCCATGGCTAGGCTTAACCAAGTCCGGTGCATACTCAGGGTTGAGTGTCATGAAAATAATTATTGCGACAATCGCGATGATCGCGAGCGACGGATATTTGTCCAAGATTCTATGAAATAATCGGCGCAAAAGCCTGTAGATCGCAACGAATGGGCGAAGTGCCTGGTTTTTCTTGGCAATGTCGAAGCAATATCGAAGAATGCCCGCCAACATGTTCTGCCCCAGCGGCTACTTAAGTTTCTGCATGCTACAGACAATATTTTTCTTAACAATAGCAGTTCCGATTCGATCTAATTGTACCACGCTTCACAACTATAGATGTGGATTCTGGAAGGGGCAATGAAAACATCCCGATGTTCATCGCTGCTCGCGGAATCCCCAATCCTTTTGACTTGGAGAAGGAGCCGAAGGCGAGGCAGGGTAGCTGGTCCCTGAATGTGTTGTTCGGCTCCAGGGTTATTGCATTTTTAATTTGACGTCATATAAAATCACTAATGTCTACGTTGCTCAATCCTCCTGCCTCCAATGAGGCTATCACTCCCGCACAATGTCGCGCTGCTCGCGCTCTTTTGGCTTGGTCTCAGCAGGAGCTCGCCAGCCGCGCTCGAGTAGCCACCTCCACCGTGGCAGACTTTGAGCGGGGCCATCGCAACCCGATTCAACAGAACGCTGAAGCAATTCGCGGAGTGCTCGAAGCGGAAGGCATTGCTTTCCGAGCGGGAGGAGCTGTTATCGGGCCAACATTGCCCGCCTTCGCCGACCGGAAGGACGCTGGTTTGCCAATAAGATGGGTCGATGCGACTGATCTTTCTCAGTGGGCCGAGCGACGCGACGGTCAGGGATCTCTTCCAACCTTGCTTGCGAAGCTAGCAAGGGCAAATCGCCCCATATTACTGAGGTTTCCCTCGGACGAAGGTGTCCAGCACGCTGGCTGGGACGGAGTTACCGAAGCAAGCGAAGCGTCTGAATATATTCCGCTCGGTGTCACGGGATGGGAAATCGGGACGCAGCGAGATCGCATCGCCTCGAAGGCCGATGATGACTATAAGAAGCGCAGCGAGAATCCGCTTGGTCTTATACCTGCCGAGTTGACGTTCATCTTCGTGACGCCGCGTCATTGGCCCCAAAAGGAAATGTGGGCGCAAAAGAAGCGTGCGGAGAACATCTGGAAGGACGTGCGTGCTTACGATGGAGATAATCTAGTCCATTGGATCGAACTCTATCCCGCTGTCGGGTTATGGCTGGCTATCGCCCTTGGCAAGCGACCAGCCGGGGCACTTGATCTTCGGGAATATTGGCTGGAATGGGCGCTCGCGACCCAATGGCAATTGCCAAGTGAATTGGTGCTCTGTGATCGCGACGAAAGTGCCACCCGGATTCTTCGATGGCTCAGGGGGCCGTCGTCTGTGCTTGCGGTAAAGGGGGAGAGCCCGGCTGAGGTTTCCGGATTTGTTTATGCGGCGATCAACCAGCTTCCCGCTAATCTTGCGGAATATTACCTGTGCCGAAGCTTGGTAGTCGCAAACTCCGAAACTGCAAGGCTGATTGGAGATAGTGCAACGCCGTTGGTCATCGTGGTGTTAGATCCGGAGCCAGGCCCGGCGCAGGCGTTGGCCAAGAAGGGACACCATGTACTTGCCGCATATGGCCAAGACGCCTCGTCCTCCGGCGATGCCATTGTGCTTGAACGCCCCGCACGAGAGAATATTAAGATCGTCCTTGAAGGGGTTGGCGTGCCTTCCGAGATGGCAGGGCGGATGGCGAGAGATTCGTCGCGAAGTCTAGGAATTCTGCGACGTCTCATGCCAAGCTCTCCTGGACGAGTACCCGCGTGGGCGAAAGGACTTCCCTCTCAATCGCTCATTGCGGCTCTCCTCGCAGGTGGCTGGGATGAAAGCAGCGAGGGAGACAAATCTGTCCTATCGCGGTTGGCTGACATGCCCTACGAACCGTTCGCAGCTAGTCTTGCGGGTTTGGCCGGAAATTTCGATAGTCCTCTGCGTAAAGTGGGCTCTGTGTGGAAAATTGCCTCGCCACGCGATGCTTGGGGCCTGCTGGCAGCGGATATATCGCCCTCTCACATGGAACGGTTTGCTGCAGTCGCATTAGACGTTTTGAGCGCGGCCGACCCCCGCTACGAAATGCCCGCGGAGGAACGGTGGTATGCATCGGTCCGGGGGGTGCATCCAGAATTTTCCAAAAATCTGCGTAACGGTGTCGGCGAAGTATTGATTATACTTGCTCTGTTCGGAAAACTGGCCTCATCCGTACCATCTGCGGAGCTGCAGCCAGATCTTATCATTCAACGCTTGCTTAGCGGCGCCGACCGTCAACGTTGGTGGTCACTGTCGAGGGATTTTCAACTATTAGCGGAAGCCTCACCGTCCAGTTTCCTCAGCGCACTCGACGACGCACTTGGTCAGGACGATAGCCCTGTCGCCGTTCTTTTCGGTCACGATACGTCCCCGCTTTTTGGCGCCGAGCACCTATCCACATTATTGTGGGCTCTCGAAACTTTGGCATGGTCTCCCGACTATCTCGGGCGTGCGGCCTCTATTCTCGGGGCGCTCGATGAGCTTGATCCTGGGGGCCGTTATACTAACCGTCCCGGCAGTAGTCTCCGAACTACATTTCTTCTATGGGCGCCGCAAACACACGCGACACTAGAACAGCGACTTCGGGTCTTGGACCGGCTAAGAGCGAGGTTCCCCAAGGCAGCTTGGAAACTCCTGCTGGGCATTCTTCCGACCGAACACGACTCGTTTTCACCAACGCCAGCCCCTCTCTGGCGCGATTTCTCGACGCCAACCTCAGAAATCGTCACTTTCGAGCTGATTGAAAGAGGCGCGCTCGCGATTACCGATCGTCTCCTTGCAGACGCGTCGGCTGATATCTCACGGTGGGTGGCGCTGCTCGATCGCTGGGGCAATCTCGGAGCCAGACGGGAAGAAGCGCTAAACAAACTCAAGGCGCTTGTTCCGTTCATTGCGGACGACGTGGGTCGGAACGCGTTAAGGTCGAAGTTGCGCGCAATTTTGCATAGCCATCGCAGTTTCCGTGATGCCGCGTGGGCGCTTCCTGAAGAAGAATTGGCTCCTTTTGAGGAAATTTACAACGCCATAACCCCTGTCGACCTAATCGCAGAGATTTCTTGGTTGTTTGACACGTCGGTCGCACTTCCGAACCCAATCGGCACCAGGTGGCACGAGGACACACAGCGGCAGCTCCAAGGGGAACGCCGAAGCGTTGTTGAAGCAATTCTCACCAATATGGGACTGGACGGCCTGTTTGCTCTTGCTAACGCTGTACAGGAGAAAGGTTACCTGGGACAAGCCATTGCCGAGGCCGAAGTTGGCAACCCGCGACGGGGACACGAAATTATCGTCCGGGCTCTCACAAGAGAGGGCGTAGTGGGCTTAGGAGTTGCCCGGGGGATGATAATAACGATGTATCCCATGCAAGCTGATCAATGGGTGACAGATTTGGTCGACGAGATGCAGCAGATAGGAGCCAAACAGGAAAGCTTGCTCGCAATTCTGCTCGCCCTCCCGCCCTCGTCGCGCGCTTGGTCGCTCTTGCGGGAATTGGGCGCAAATTTCGAAGAGCAGTACTGGAAACGGGTCCCAATCCTTTGGATTAATGGCGAACGGGAAGATACAGAGTTTGCGGTGAGCAAACTGATGGATGTCGGTCGCGCTCGCCATGTCGTGCATCTAGTTGGCTTGCGGTTGCATACAGGTCTGACATTTGGCTCGGATTTGCTCGTCCGCCTCCTTATTGAAGCGGCCTTACAACCAGCCGAATTCGACGCCGATCACAATGACACGACGATGTTCCAACACTACGTTGCCGAAATTCTGTCTGTTTTAGACAACCGTGACGACGTCCCCGCCACGGAGATGTTAAAGCTGGAATGGATTTATCTTCCAGTGCTTGAATACTCGCAGCGTCCGGCCAAGTTAATCATCCGCGAGCTTGCGTCCAATCCGCAGCTATTCATCGACGTAATCTGCGCAATTTACAAACCCAGCGAGGACAGCCGCGTAGTTGAAGAGACTGTGGCTAACCAAGAACAAGTCACCAATCGTGCCCGCCAAGCAAGCAACCTCTTGCGTCTCTGGAATGTTGTTCCTGGAACCAGACCAGACGGTACAATAGATCTAGCGATCTTAGAAGACTGGGTTCAACGTGCCCGCCAACTGGCGAAATCCGCCGGGCGGGAGGATATTTCGGACCAGAAGATCGGCGAAGTCCTTGCCTGCGCACCTTCGGGGCAAGACGGCATCTGGCCCACAGAAGCTGTCCGCGAATTAATTGAATCCGTTCGCAACAAAAATATCGAAATTGGGCTCATGATTGGTCGTCGCAATCTGCGTGGCGTTACGACGAGGCTACCGCGTGACGGCGGCGCCCAAGAGCACGATCTTGCGAGGACCTTTAGCGAGTGGTCGCGAGCGACGGCGCTGGAATGGCCGCGCACGTCTGCTGTTCTCGAAAAAATCGCTACGAGCTATGACTACGAAGCTCGTTCGCATGACAATGACGCGGAAAAGCTCGATTGGTAAGATTGTACCTGCTTCATGCGAGGAAATTGCCTGGGATGGTGCCATCCCAAGCAATTTCGACCGCGTTACTGGCTGTGAAGCCGTATGCCAGCTTAAGCATTCGGCTCATAGGCACTTGACAATAAGTGAGTTTGTTCTTTATTTGTTCCGTCCATGACAAACATTGGCCGCCTCATACGCTTTCGCGAACCGAGTGGTCATGCTTTCTCGTTTATCGTATCGGAGTGGCAAAAATGGGCGAATTATTGTCCCATCGCGTGGAAGCCTGCACTTTTCTTCCATCAGGTTTGAATACCGTCCAATCGGTGCTGAGGAAACGAGATCGTTCGTTCCAGAGATATTTCGACAGCGGTACAATTATGAAAGGCGGCCCAAGCCTGTTCGCGGTTTTGACCTATTCCGATAGCGGAAACTGCAGGGCTCGAAGCAGGTTAGAGAGCCGCTCCACGAAAAAGGCCCGACTATCCTAAAGTTCAGAACTCCCCTGTTCTGAAGATCGCGTCTCAACTCACAGGTATGACGGCATTTCGACGCTGTCGGATGTGGGGACACCCTGGGGGCGCGACTTTTTCAGCGGACAGGCTATGTTCCTGTTTGGACATGAAATCTCTTGCTGTGGAACATTTATAAGTCCGTTTTACAAGATTATATAATAATTCCATTAGGTTACAGATGTCAAAGCTGGCTAGACGCGCGACATTGTCAGCCAGTTAGAAATGCGACACTGGCTCTGACAATCAGCCCCCGATCCGGCCGGCTGGGCCGGGTTGAAAGGGCGGAGCGGGGGCGGGTGATAACATTCCCCTTCGGCTTTAGCTTTCTCACTGGCAATTGTTCTTTTACCGCTCGATACTCGCTAGCACTTGCATGGCGCAGTTGGGGATCAAAGCCGCACGATGCTTCCGGAAATCAACCTGCAAGGTGACGTCGACATCGCCGCGCTGTCACCACTTCTTCGCGGCATGCTTCTTTCGGTTGCCTATGCTGACGGTGAGGGTGGCATAGGATTGACCGCGACCGGCGCCATGAACCGCAAGTTCGTGCATTGGGCCGCTGTGCACTTCCTCTGGCCCGGATTCACAGCCGAGGACCTCTACAGCATGAACAAGGTGCTCAATGAAAGCGACATGCCGCCGCTTTGGGTCGTGCGCGACATGACCCGCCACCTGAAGCTTCTTCGCCGGAAAAAGGATGTGCTGCTGCCAACCAGACGCGGGCGGGAGTTTCTGGTGAATCCGCAAGCCTTCTTCGATGTGGTCGCCACGGATTATCTCTATTCGTATGTCCACGCCACCGAGCGGGAAGAAAAGGTCCGCGCGCGGTTACGCTGGTGGCGCATGTTCCTCAATCTTCTCAATATCAAGGCCAGGGAAGGTTGCACGCCAATGGACGTTGTGAAGATCCTCTATCCAGACTTGGCGCCTCTGTCACACACCGAAATGACCATAGAAGCCTGGGAGTTGAAATCCGATCTCCAATATGGCGTCTTACGGCGCTTGTGCTGGCTCGGCTTGCTCTATGAAGCAAGAGAGGGCCTCACACTCTTCCAGGACGGATCCTTCCACAAGACACCGCTTTGGTCMGCWTGCCTGCAGYTGGAATCGGATACGCAAAGCGACATCGGCGTGCACTKACGATCTTTATTCCGCCGCTGGTTGCCTCAATAACGCTTTCTCTCGCCGTGCAATCACCGCCGGATCGTTCATGTAATCTGTCCTCGGCTTGCGTCCCCGCTTCTGATAGCCGTTGGCTGTGCTACCGTCCCGAATGCCAAACATATGATCCTTCTGCCCGGTGCGTCGGGGACCACTCTTGCTGCGTTGCTGTTCTCGGCCGGCTTGCAACTCGGCGACGATCGACAGCATGTCGTCCAGCCGCTTGTTGTCGACGACCTCCGCACGATGCACCGAGCGCAACGTATCGAAGGTCTTGTAGGGCAGGGAAAAGCTCTCGTGCATGATCTCGAGCCGACCGTCCGGATAGTCGCAGACGATCACTTTCTGGCCAGCCAGTGGCCTGGAAATCTCGGTCGGATCGAGAATGAACAACATCTTGTCGTAGCGTAGCGTCAGAGATTGCGACAGCGTGCGGACTTCCTTCCGGCACATGGCACCATCGAGGTTCTCGTGGTTGGCCAGCGGTCGGTGCATGTCCTTTGGATTGCGTGGTTGCTTGCCAAAGCGAGTGTTGAAATCCGCAATGAACTCAGGCGCATAGGAATTGGCAGCTTCGATCGTATCAATGCCGCGAAGCCGTAATTCCTTCACAAGCCGATCCTGCAATGTCTGGTTGGCACGTTCCACCCGACCCTTGGCCTGAGGGGTGTTGGCGCAGATGATATCGATGTTGAGCTCATAAAGCGCCCGGCCGAACTGCGTCAGACCGCTTGTCCTGTCCTTCTTCGACGGATGCGTCGATCGAAAGACACCATGTTTGTCGCTGTAGAAAGCCAACGGCTTGCCCCACTGCTGCAGATAATCCTTTGTCGCATGCAGATAGTCGAACGTATTCTCCGATCCGGCGAAACGCAGGTGCAATAGCCTGCCGGTGGCGTCATCGATATAGACGAGCAGGGCGCATTTGGGGCCGCGGTTCTCGAACCACCAGTGATGCGATCCGTCGATCTGCACCAGTTCGCCAAAGCAGCCGCGCCGGCCGCGTGGTTGGAAAACCCGTTTCTTGCGTTCACGACGCGAAATCCAGATACCAGCCTCGGTCATCCATTGCCGCAGCGTCTCCTTGGCGACCGAGATCCGGTGCAACTCGAGCAGCTTCTCGCGTGCCAGCGTCGGACCGAAATCCAGATAGCGTTCGCGGATCAGATCCAGCACCGCATTGCGAAACTCTTCGCTATGGCGCCGGTTGCTTGGTCGTGATCGCTTCTTTGAAACAAGGCCGGCCGGACCATCCTGATCATAGGCCTGCAGCAGCCTGTGGACCTGACTTCGACTGAGGTCGAGCAGTTCGGCGGCCTGTACGACGCTCAGGCGTTGGTTACGGATCTTCTGGATGACTTCGAGGCGATGTAATTCTTTCTGCGACATGGTGATCATAAAGGACATGACGACTCCGACCGCTCCTGGTCTCGACCAGGCTGAAGATCGTCATCCTTGCTCCCAACGGTGGCTTTGACCAGTGCGTCGAGAGGCGAGACTGTCGCATCTCTAACTGGCCCAACTGTCGCATTACTAAATAGCCGCTACAACAGAAACTCAGATAAGTTCTATTATGGAACGGCCGAGCCATTTTGGATTTGTTCGTAACGTTTGTCCGTTGGCATTAGCTAACAGGTGTAAGATCCTTCTCGAGTTCGCTCACCTCTCTCCGGACCAGACGCCAGAACATCTTGTTGATCTTTTCCTCCGTCCAGTCTTTGATGCTATCGAGCTCGACCCCTTGGAGATCCGCGATCAACTGCATTTTCTTTTCCAGGGAATAGTCGTCGAACCGTGGGATATATTTCGATTTCGCCATGTTGAATCGAATCTCATGGTAGGCCTTCACGAAGGTCTTTGGCTTCCCCTGCCCGGCCATGCCAAGTTTCCTCCACAGCCGGGCGGCGAAGCGGTCGAGCCGTTTGAGCTGCTTCACGTCCTGGGTCATCGAGAAAAAGAACATCCAGCCGTAGCGTTTGTCGTTAAGAATGCACCCCGTGATCTTGAGATTGAGCTTCGCCAGCAGGCGCTTGTGGTTTGCACGATACTTCGCGCTTGTCATAAGCGACATTATCGTCGTCATCATCCGTCGGTAGGAGCTTTTCCGCACAGACACAAGCTTCGGCGTGATGTGGTACCCGAGATAGTCGACGCCGGTCGAAAGCGGAACGATCTTCGACTTGCTGCCCTCTTCGAGCGGATGACATGTCAGTTGCGCCTTTGACAGCCTGCCTTTCAGCCATCGGAAGTGCCGCTTGGCGTCGGATGCCTTGCAGACCACCAGTATGTCATCGACGTACCGATAATATTGGAAGCGGTCGTGGGCGTTCTCGTCGATCTGCATCATGTATATCGAGGAGAGAATGTTGGACACGCTGAGTCCTTGTGGAACTCCGACACCGTTCGCTTTCTTACCGTCGCCGGTAGGCGTCTTGACTGCGGAGTCCACCAGAGAGGTTAGGAACCTGTATCGGGTTCGCGTTCGGATCCGCTTTAGCAAGAGCTGATGGTCGAGGCTCGGATAGAAGTCCTGGACATCCAGTTGAAGAAAGACGTGATCGTCTGCCAGCGGCCGCACGAACTCCAACAGGTCCTTCACGATGAAGTGGGCGGGAGGGAGCTTCGCGTCATCAAAGACGTGCATCAGCACGTTCGTGAGGGCTCTCAGGGTGACCCGGTCTCTAACGCCCGCTATCGCGATCTCGCGCGGCGCCTTCCCCGCTCCCTTCGATATCAAGCGCTGTTTGAAGGACGTGAACCGATAGGAGTCGGCATACACCCGTTTCCTGATGAGCGCCAACTCGGCATCGATGTTCTTCTGAAAGGCTCCGGGGTCGATACCGTCCTTTCCGATCGTTCCGGATGCGGCAATTCGCTCATCGAAGATCGATTGCAGGTTCCCGATTGCAAACTGCTCGTCGAACTTTTCTTTGGCCTGCATCAACCTCACCCGTGAAGAAATGGCCACATGAGGAACGCCGCCGGAACCAGAAATAATGCGGCGATGATCGACCGGTAAAGGATTCGCCGCCCGAAGAACGAAAAGAACTGGAACCACGTCCATGTTAGGGGCTTGCCGTGATTGGTAAGCTCCTTCCCTTCGAGGAGCATGTGATTGACGAGAAGGTCCGTGTAATCGTGGTTCGAATGATTTGGGAAGTCGAGTAGGATGTCCCGATATCGAAGCTTCTTGTCCTGATCCGGGAGATCTTCGTCGTAGAGCTTCTGCAGCTTGAGATAGCACTCGCGAAACGAAGCGGCCCGAGCCTCCATCCGGAAACCGCCCGCGACTAGAGACGCCACAAGCACGACCACCGACGACGCCAGGTTCAGCTTGCCGAGTTCCGGGTACGGAACGCTGTAGAAGGACTCGAAGATGGAAAGGATGACTGAGAATACAGAGTAATAAGTCACCGCGAGGTATGAAATGTTTTGGTTCCGCAGAGCTTTGCGCTCTGCGATCATTCGAACTCGGGACGTTATCCAGATCGTGTCGTTGATCGTACTCGGACTAGGACGCGTCATATCTTTCTCGCAAGAACTGAAGTGGTGCGGACGCAAAAACTCAAAGCAACTAAACACTCAATCGAATGTAGCCATAGGCCGACGCGCAGAACGCGCCCCTTTGTGACCAGAACCCAGCAAGCTGAGCCAGCGGCTTTACCCGCTCCGCCCGCACCGCAAACCATCTAACTGTAGTTGTAGTTTTTTTCAACTAGCTGACGACTTGTGCTTGCAGCGCCTCGCCGTGTTCGGCAAAGGCGGGAGGCGTCCTTGGTGTTCCAGTTCCTCCGTCACAAGAGAGGCATCATTCGGCTCAGTCTCTCGGAATAAATCTCGCTCGATCAAGCCATTCATCGAAGGTGACAATGTCCAGGTTCCGGGTGTAACGTCGAAACAGTTCGAATGTGTCGCGTCTGACCTCAGCGTCACGGGAGGTTCCATCGCCTTCGATATCGCGGCCCCGCCCAATCACCAGGATCGCCTTGGGATCCCGCGTCCTCGCGGTCATGCGGCGATTGCCGGTCTTGTCGAAGTTTTGGCCGGTCTGGCCTTGAATGAACCATCCTGCCTTCTGTTCGAGAACCTGGGACACGGCATCCATGAATTCGCCGCTGAATCTCCAAGTCCCTGACCTTCCGGCGCGGCGTTGCTGGAATATCGGCGTGTGATTTCAACAAGAACTGAGTACTCGGTGAAATTCATCAGATAGTCGACCGTCGGCCTGTCACGGTTGGGGTCGAGCAGAAGGTTCGGCTGTGCGGGATCGCGACGACGCAGTGGCTTCGACCGGGCCGGACCGTCAGTGTCTTGGAGGAGCGGTTTCGAACGCGGAGGCTTGGACATGGTGCTATTCCAGCCGGAAAAGCGTTAAGAAGCTGATATGAGCCGCTTTGAAGAAACCGAAATAGCCCTGACGGATAAGCTTCGGTCCCTGAAGCTGAAGCCCGACATGATGATCAACCTGTTCGACATCGGGGTTCCACTCACCGCGGCAGGATTTACGCAAGATGAGATCATGGCTGTGCTCGTCGCATTGGAGCAGGACAAGATCATCGAGTTTGCGCCGGGAAACAGGCTTCGGCTCTTGAAGCGACTGCCCTGACGCCCTTAATGCCGGGACTCGGTCATCATGTCTCGGTCGAAATCGTCCATCACGTCCGGGCAAGCAGGGCGACGTAATGGAGCCGCTTCGAGATCTTCTGCAGAACTTCCTTCCGCAGATCGACAGGGAGTTTAGAGAACGGTTTCTGAGCATAAATTTCGACATCTCGGGCCATGACGCAATACCTCCGAAAAGCGATTCGCGGCTCAAGACGAATCACCGTCGAAGGTTCCGACTCATCGGACAAAGAAAAAGGCCGTCCCCAGCAGATGGCCCTGATCTTGGTCTTCTCCGAAGAGATCGGTCGGTAGTGTGCAGCACGCGCAATCAGGCCCCTGACCGTTCGCTTCCCATGCCTCAGTCATGGCTTCTAGCTCGGGATCCACTTCCATGCCGGAGATCGCGAGATTGGCCTTCATCTGCTCGTAGCGCCACTTCTGGGCTTCAGGGCTATGCACACTTCCATGCTCGTCACTGAAAAGTTGCCATCGAATGTGCCCCACGTACTTCAGCGTACGAGGGCAGATTGGGTGGCAGTGCCGCTTTGATGTTCGCGGGCGTCGTGATGCGAGCGTATCATGCAGTGGAGACGAGCCGAGGCGACCTCCGAATTTGGCGATCTGCTCGATGTCATCCGCGAAAGCTGTGGTCTGGTCGACTTCCGCGAAGTCGCGGATGAAGCACGTCGCTTCCTCTCCATGCCGCTGCCACCTCCCCAGCTCCCAGGCGCGCAGCGCCAGCCAGCGGCGAAACGCGGCTCCCCGAAGGCCGCGCGTAGACTGTTCGCCATGTCTCAGCCGATCGCCGGCACGCTGCCGAACGATACCTCGCCGGTCGCGGCATTCTGCTCTCCCCGCATGAGCGCGCGCTGCGCTTCCATCCCGGCTGCTACTACAGGGATCTCGTTACGGGCGAGACGCAGACTCTTCCTGCCCTAATTGCCGCTGTCAGCGGCCTGCAGCGCACCTGGCTTGATCCTTCGGGTCAGGGCAAGGCGCAACTCGCGGATCCACGCCGCTCGCTGGGGGATATTCTTGGCAACGGCATCTTGCTAGGCCACCAGCCCGGTGCGCCCGTCCCGGTCATGGCCGCCGGCGAGGCTTCGAGACGATGGCTTCGCTTAAGGTGGTGATGCCGGCGCTGCCGGTGGCCGCCGCCGCCTCGGCCAATCACCTCGCCGGCCCGGACTTCCGCTTGGCTGCCGTCGCCTCTACATCGCAGCCGATGCCGACTCTGCCGGCCGGCACTGCATCGAACGTCTCAGCCAGCGCGCAGGCGAGTCCGGGATCCTCGCCTTGGTGTTGCGGCCGCAGCTCGGCGACTTCAACGACGATCTGCTTCATCTCGGCCGGGCCCACCTCGCGGCATGGCTCGGCGATCAACTCGTCCCCGACGATGAGGCTCAGCGGCCTTTGACGGTGTCCGACAATTTATGGCTGTTTTGGCGAATTTTGGACATAGGCTTGTTTAGCCGGCCTCCTCGATGTTTTCGCTAAGTAACTGAAAGGAAATCTACAATCTATTTTTTAGCGCCAAAATACAAATTGGTATGAACTTTGCCCCGCCGTTGAGAGCCGACGAAGTTGCTTGCCAGGTAGGAGCGAAGCGATCGCTCGGCAAAATTAAAGGGACTGGAATAAATGGGTTTGTTGAACTCCCACGACTCACGATTGCAAGACCCATCTTGCCCTCCAAGGAATGGATAATCATGCATTTTATGGCGGAGCACATCCTCACCGCGCTTGGCTATCGTCACGGGCCGATTTTCTATGGACGAAGGCGTCGCAATCGCACTCCTTTCGACAGTCTTGCAAGTACGATTCCTGGAACGACAATAATCTTGTGCCGTTTGGGGTTAGCGGATTTGGCTCCATGAGCCAGCGCCAGTTCTATATTGAGGCCGATTTTGATCGGTATCTGACTAGAGTTGAAGCGGGCGATAAACCGATTTGGAAAGGTGTCGCACTGTTAGAGGACGATCTGATGGGCAGGACAGTAATGTTTGCGTTGCGAAGCAGCGGAGTGTTGTTATCCCGCTTCGCACGGGAGTTTGGGGTGCCCTTCGAAAAATACTTTCCCCGCGAGCTTGAAATCTTGAAGGAGACCGACCTTGTATTCATCTCTAACGACGGCGTACTTTCTCTGACTTCCGCCGGCATCATCAATTCAGGCGCTGTGTCTCTGCTGTTTTTCTCGGACCAGGTGCTTGATCGGGTAGCCTACAACGATAGCAGGATAGGGACAAGAAGACCGACCTCTTGGAAGAGCACGATTACTCGCCAGCGGGACGGTACGGCTCAAGTGCGAAAATGCAAGCTGTGTTTCGGCGAAGTCGGGGGACCTCGTCAATGACCTTCACCTCGTCCTTTTCCATCCCAGATCGACCCGCCCATCAGGCGCGGGGGATATTTTCTCACCTGGTCGACAGCATCGACCGCAGCCAGGCAAAACGCCCGCTTGGGATTGTCAGCGATTTCGTCGCCGAGCAACTCCCGCACCAAATTGCGCAGATCAAAGGGAATGAACGGCCAGATGAAGCGGTTAAGGCGCTCGGGCAGAGCATCAACGCAATGATACGGGGAACAGACTGTGAGGCGCAGCTAATAAATCTGCCCCAGTCCGACTTCGGAGTGGCTAAGACAGACATTCAGTATCTCGTCAATTGTGCTTATCAGATGTCCGCGTTTGCCGGCCTCAATCCCGTCGATGCGGAGTTGGCGGTAGGAGAACCGTTGATGCGTATTGCACAATTAAGTCGTCAGCGGCAGCCTAGCATTGATGTCCTCTCCTATGAAGACATGATCCTCACCAACCCAGTGGAGAGGGATCCTCGCGTATATTGCCTCGGTTCAGCTGGGGTCGAGGAGCGCGATTTTTGCCTCGGCCATCAACTTATTGAGGGTGACTTACAGTCGGCAATAGAAGCTCTGCTTGAGTTGCGAGACACGGTCGCGGCAGATGCACGCAAGTGTCTATCGCTGTGCATGAAGTCGCTGGAGTCAGCCATTTATGTTTTGGAACGTTTTTATGAACATATGTCGCACGATCTTTTCGAGCAATTTCGCATGTTCTACGGAAAGAACCCTTACAAGGATAGGCTTGGCCCAAGCGGTCGTTTCTCTGCCCGCATCGTGGCGGTCTCGGTTCTTCTGATCGGCGAAGAGCTGTTGCGCCAGAAGCCGCAATTCTACAAGGATGTATATCGGTTGTCGGAATATTATCCTCAAAAATGCATTGACGACGTATTTCGCTGGTTATCGCCAGACAAGGTGCGCGCGAGAACCCAGCCAAGCTGGCTTGAAGGGAAAGCGCCTTTCCCTAAGCTCGCAACGGTCTCGTCCATCGTGGAGCGCCAGAGCAGCGAAATCCGAGAGCTGCACGCGTCCTGTGTTTGTGCGCTGGATCGGTTTACCCGGATGCATCGTCGTGCGGCCCTGAAATATACGGTAGGGCCGGGTCTCCCAATTGTTGGAGTTGATATGTCGGAAAGGATTGAGGATGTGTTGTCGCAGCGGCTGTTAGGGAGCGCACCAAAGCTAGAGGCGGCATTTTCCTCGATCAAGCATATCTCCGACATCAGGCGAAAATGGTCAATGTCTCAAGACGAAGTGGTCTTTCGCCGATTCGAGGTAGGAGATGCTGACGATGTATGGCGGTTGCATCGAAGCGCATCCGACGGTGTTGGTGTACATGGGCCGGAAGGGGCATGGGAGGATGATTTGCGTAATGTCGGGGACGTATATCTAGCCTCAGGCGGAGATTTTGTAGTTGCTCATATTGGCGGCCAACTCGTCGCTATGGGTGGACTGAAACCTGCCGAAGATGATGTTGCAGAGCTGAAGCGGATGCGGGTCGATCCCGCCTTTCAACGACGAGGGCTTGGAAGGAGAATACTTAGTGAATTGGAGCTGCGCGCCGCTGCCCTAGGTATCAAGTGCATAATGCTCGAAACAACAACCATCCAGGTCGGGGCTCAAATGATGTATGAGACGTCTGGCTATAGTCGCCGCGGTGAGGGGATGCTGCATGGGTATGCCGTGATTTTCTACGAGAAGCGGCTCGCCAGCCAGGATGACTTGTTGATTTCTGCTGAGAAGCGACCCGGGAATTCAGACTGATGGGGTCGTCTAGTCTTACTGCGTCATAAACCGCGGATTTGCCGCGGCTGTCCATGGCCCTTGTACAGCACGGACATCGTTGCAGGCGGTTGGCCAGGGCCGCAGTCAGGCGTCGACGGATGGTCGGGATCGCGGTCGGGACGCGCCGCCCTGGTCGGATCGGAGGATCCGCGGGGGTTTTGGCGCAGATGATGTCGATGTTCAGCTCATAAAGCGCCCGGCCGAAGTGCGTCAGGCCGCTCGTCCGGTCCTTCTTCACGGATGTGTCGATCGAAAGACACCATGCTTGTCGCTATAGAAAGCGAGCGGCTTGCCCCATTGCTGCAGATAGGCCTTCGTCGCAGCAGATAGTCGAACGTGTTCTCCGATCCGGCAAAACGCAAATGCAGAAGCTTTCCGGCGGCATCGTCGATATAGACGAGTAGGGCGCATTTGGGGCCGCGGTTCTCGAACCAACAGTGATGCGACCCGTCGATCTGCACCAGTTCGCCAAAGCAGTCGCGCCGGCCACGCGGCTGGAAAACCCGTTTCTTGCGTTCCCGGCGCGAGATCCAGATGCCGGCCTCAGTCATCCATTGCCGCAGCGTCTCCTTGGCAACAGAGATCCGGTGCAACTCGATCAGCTTCTCACGCGCCAGTGTCGGGCCGAAATCCAGACAGCGCTCGCGGATCAGATCCAGCGCCGCATTGCGAAACTCCTCGCTGTGGCGCCGGTTGCCCGGCTGCGTTCGCTTCTTCGAAACGAGGCCGGCCGGACCTGAATGGTCATAAGCCTGCAGCAGCCTGTGAACCTGACTTCGGCCCAGCCCAAGCAGTTCGGCAGCCTAGACGACGCTCAGGGAAAATACAGGCGCCGTGATAAAGACGCCCTCTTTTTTCTCGCCGCACGGTCCAACGGAATCGATTTCTTCGATGAAGAGCAGACTCGGTGCGTTTGAGCGTGCACGTGCAAAGTCGAGATCGTCTACGCCACTCGGCAACGTCATAAACGAGCGTTAACGCCCAATCGCAGGGCGCGCCGTAGCCTCTTACGCTACTCAGGTCCGTACCACCTCGCCAGACTTCGCTCGGTTAACTTTGGTTGCAATTGCAGCAAACGCAAACGCCCCAATGTCTCATCGAAACCGCAACCCTTTCGAATGGTCTTCCAAAATAGGCCGGGCGCAATGGCCACGGCTTCCGCAACGGCTCCCTTGTTAGCTTGAGGTTCGGAGCCTCCTGGTCCGCGTAAATTCGGAGATCGCCGCCCATTTGTTCGGCACTTCCACGCCGTGATCAAAAAGGAGAGCACGCTTGGAAGTGTCGATGGCGTTCTCCGCCCGATTCACCGCCCTGCGGTCGCCAACGACCAATACGAACCCAGGTGGGAAGAAGATTGCTGTCGGCAGCGTCCACGAGCTAAATTGAACATCATGATTGTATAACGTCGGTCTGAGAAAAACCCTGGGTAGCTTCTCCCAGAGACTCGTATATGCTGCCTGACGAATCTTAGTCCGCAGGCAACGAGATCGCGATGGCAATGCACCAGCTCCCCTCATCACAAAGCGGCTCGAGCACTCGGCCGCGGCTCTGGTGGATGGTATTTCTATTTCCCGGCAAGGCCATCTTATGGTTTCAGTATCACTTTCCTAAATTCGGCAATGTCATTGCTACTGGCCGCCGCTATCGGAGCCGCACTTGCGGAATAATGTACTCGGCCGTGTTTTGGGTGCTAGTCGTCGCCTGGCTGCTTGCACTTTTGCACGGCGCACTTCGGTAACACCTCGATGCTGCCATCTCGAGCCCGAGAGTCGCGGTTCCGGTGCTTTTCCCAAAAGCCACACCCGGCGAAAAAATATCTTTGAGCGCTCTTTTGTAAATGCAGCGCCGGCGAGAGCTGCTATGCATTGTTCGCAAGCTTGAGGAGAACCACATGCCGAATCCGTTTGAGCAAATTCCCTTTGATGGCGCGGAGTTCGTGGACAATCCCGAACCGCGTTGTCCCTGCCTTTTATTGCTAGACGTTTCTGGTTCGATGCGGGGACGCCCGCTTAGGGAACTCAATGAAGGTCTCGTCCAGTTCAAAGACGAACTCTATGCGGACTCTCTCGCATCTAAGCGCGTTGAGATAGGCATAGTCTCCTTCGGCCCTGTGACCATCGTGAACGACTTTACAAGCATGCAAAACTGGATCGTCCCCGAGTTGGCCGCACAGGGAGATACGCCAATGGGCCATGCAATCGAGGAGGGCCTCCGGCTCCTGCGCGACCGGAAGAACTCCTATCGCCAAAACGGAATCTCATACTATCGCCCGTGGGTTTTCCTGATTACGGACGGAGCCCCAACAGACGCCTGGCAGAGTGCGGCGGCGCAGGTCAAGGCTGGAGAAGTTGAAAAGGCCTTCAGCTTTTTTGCTGTCGGCGTCGACGGTGCTAATTTCGAAACGCTTTCCCATATCTGCGTGCGCCAGCCTTTGGCGCTGAAGGAACTCAGGTTTCGAGATCTGTTCCAGTGGCTTTCCAGCTCTCTAAGCTCGGTCTCGCAATCCAATCCCGGTGACGCCGTTCCTCTCTCTAATCCTGCAACGCCAGACGGATGGGCCTCAATCGCATGACCGACKGCTGGCGATGGGCTGCGGCCCGTGCTCGTGGCACCTCCCATGTGAAGACGGGTTTGCCATGTCAGGATTTTGCATTGAGTGAGACTTTAGCCAGCGTCGATGAAACCGTTATGGCAGTGATCGTTTCAGATGGTGCGGGAAGCGCAAAACTGGCGCAGATTGGTTCCAAATCAGTCTGCATTGGTCTGCTTCGGCTCATCCGCGGATATCTCGCAAATCACTCCCTCTCCCAGCTTCGTGAAGAAATGGTCTGGGACTGGATAGACGATATCCGCGAATACATCAGCGCGAAGGCTAGTCGCTCTGGAACACAGCGACGCGATTTCGCGGCCACAAGCGTTGCTGCTCTCATGTCTGAAAACGGTACTGTGATCTTTCACATCGGCGATGGCGCGGCTGTCGTACGCTACGAAGGAGACGAAGCCTGGGATGTGCCGTCGTGGCCGTATCAAGGCGAATATGCATCGACAACCACCTTCATCACCGATGATCCCCAACCGCATCTCACTTTCGTTCGAAATGACCGTCGTGTCGATCGATTTGCAGTCTTCTCCGACGGCATCGAACGTCTAGTCCTCAATAGCGCAAATCGTTCGGCTCATGAGCCATTTTTCAATCGGATGGTGACGCCGCTGGCTCTTTCGGAGGAAGCCGGCAGGAACCTTCCTCTGTCGATGGCGCTGCGAGAATATCTTGAAAGCCCATCCGTTTGCGAAAGAACCGATGACGACAAGACGCTCGTACTCGGTGTGCGCAAATGAGCACTATCGTATTCGGATCGGATGGGAGGAAGCTGACGCTTGGCGGGATGCTAGGAAAAGGCGGCGAAGGCGCGGTCTATCACGTCCACGAGGCGGGCGATTTGGCGGTGAAGATTTATAATCCCGGCAGGGCCTTCGAGAGGAAAGCAAAAATCCTTGCCATGACGTCGGCCGCACTCCACAAGACAACCGACATCGTCGCCTTCCCGATCGACACTGTCAGTGACAAGAGCGGAATGTTCATGGGGTTTTCCATGAAGAAGGTCGCAGGTTTTAAGAATATCCATGAACTCTATGGGCCTGGCAGCAGGCGGACGGAATTTCCTTCTGCCGACGCCCGGTTCCTGGTGCGCAGCGCGTTCAATCTTGCGAACGCGTTTGCTGCAATCCACAGCACGGGCTGCGTGGTCGGCGACGTAAACCACTCCGGCATCCTCGTTTCAAACCAGGCTATGGTAACTCTGATCGACAGCGACTCCTTTCAGTTCAATAAGGGGCCAGAAGTCTATCGCTGCACCGTAGGCGTGCCGGATTACACGCCGCCTGAGCTGAGAGGCGCGGACTTCGAAAAAGTGGTTCGGATGGCGAACCACGACAACTTTGGTCTAGCCGTCCTCATCTTTCAGCTGCTTTTTCTTGGGAGACATCCGTTTGCTGGGAAGCATCTCGGTCTTGGCGACATAGACATCCCGACCGCTGTAGGCGACCACCGTTTCGCCTATAGCGCACGCAGGGCTGAGACGCGCATGGAACCTCCGCCGCTAACACCAGCGCTGGGTGACTTTGGCAAGGAGGTTTCCGACGCATTCGAATCCGCTTTCGGAAAGAGTGGTGATCTTCCGGGCGGTCGACCGAATGCGACCTCGTGGGTCCAAATCCTCGGCAAGCTCGAGAAGGGTTTGCTGGAGTGCTCTGCTGACAAATCGCATGCGTATTTTCGGAGCTCGTCGTGTCCCTGGTGCCGCCTCGAGAAATCGATGGGCAGGAGCCTCTTCGCCGCGAAGATTTCAAGCACTGTTTCCACACTGAACATCGGTGACCTCATTGCTCTGATCAACCGTCCCGCTCCACCAAACCAACCCCCAGCACCTGAAAGCATCATTGCGGTTCCGTCTCTCACCCGCAGCCCTGTGGCGGTATCCTTCTCACGTGGAAAGCAGCTGGCGTTTTTCGCCTCGGTTGCGGGACTGCTGATAGGTATTTTCCTTGCAAACCAGTTGAATGGCTTCTGGGGTGCAGCTCTGGTTATCGCATCAATCACAATGATGATCCGATCCCGCCGTCCTGCGGAAGAATTTAGGGTCGAACTGCAGGCGGCTACCGCAGCATGGGAGGAGAAGAAGAAAATTTGGGAAGAGCACGCCGGGCCTGCCGTGTTCCTGAAACGAAAAAGCCACTATCTGTCCCTGGCCTCGGCTCATGGCAAACTTCCGGAACAGGAACGCGAACGTCTCGCCGAGCTCGAGCGAAAGAAAAGAGACCTTCAATTCAGGAGCCACATGCAGGGGCACTTGATCTCCCGCGCAAAAATCGCTGGCATTGGACAGAGCAGGACGGTAACGCTCTCGTCGTTTGGTTTTGACAGCGCGTGGGATGTGAAGACTCGCTCGGTTTTAGCCGTTCCCGGCATTGGTCCCAAAAAAGCCGACGCCCTTGCGAGTTGGTCGTCGTCTGTTGAAAAGAAATTTGTATTCAATAGTCACATTGCCACCGATCCGCAGGCTATCAATGAGGTCAAAACGGACATAGCGCGTCAGAGGGCTGACCTGGAAGGAGAGCTGAGGCGTGCTCCGGATGAGCTCAAGGAACTTCTGGATACTGCCTCCGAACTGCGAAGGAACCCGCCCCCGCAATTGGTTGAAGCGTATGTGCGGCTTAAGCAAGTCCAAATGGATATAGGGTAACGGTGACGCGCGTGGCCGGAGCATACCGAGACTTCTGGGTAATGCTGGCGATGATCGGGGGCGCTGTCTTCGCAGCGAATACGACGTCAAAGCCGGGAACGGCGTCTCACGCCCCTGTTTCGTCACTTATTCCCTCGCGCAATCAGATCGTGACAGCGCCGGTTACTACCCCAACACGCGCTCAGGAAAAAGCGCTTCCTGCGTCTCAAACTTCGGTGGTAACCGCGACTCCTGCAAGTGCAGAGCCGTCGCCCACATCTTCCAGTACAGCGAATGCGACATCCGTTTCGGAAGCGGCTCCGTCTTTCTCCGCACCTACGCCTCAAAGCACCGAGGCGAGCCCTGGGCTTCCGATCACGCAGCCAACGAGCGGCGCCCCTGAACCTGATCCGTACGTCTTCGATGGATTGATCGCGTCCATCGAGAAATCGGAGGCGACCACCATCGCGCCTGCGGTCGATCCTTTCGATAAGGCCACCCCGCCCCCTGCCGCGAGGTTCGCTTACATTCGGCTACCTCTTGAACTCAGAGACGGCCCTGGTCCTAAGTACATCGTTGTCGGCAGTCTTGGGCAGAACGCCCTTGTATCTCTTATGGAGCAAGAAGCGGGTTGGACCCACGTTAGCGCCGGCGACGCCATTGGCTGGGTGCCTCCTGGGATGATTTCCTCCAGTCCCGTGCTTTCTGTTGCTCGCAAACCGACTCCTGCAGCACGGTCAGTCGAAACTCCACGCCGCGAGGGCGGCCGCTAGTTGATCACGGGCTGGCGCACTGCCTCCAGCCCAATCCCCGCTGATCACACCATCCAGAGCTATTCAAATCGGCCTCCAGGATCGAGCGCGATTTGCATACTTCCGCGTCGACAGCGTTCCCAATCGAGCAGGCGGTAGCGTCGAGAATCCAACGGCGGATGATACGATCGGGGCCGGCGACTGCTTTGTCGGTCTCAATGACCCTGCCCGTCTCACTGACTATCCTTCGACTAACCGGGTCCCAAGTCAGCGCCAGGTTGACTGCGCCTGAAGCACCCTTTTTTCTGGTTGCACTGAAGGCGTACCAGTCGACAACGCCGAAGACTGAACACTTGTCTGCACAAAGCGCATGAACTGAACCCGGCCGCGCTGTGTAGATTCTTGTCGGCCATCGGTCCACGAAAGCGCTCTTCTCCTTAAGCACATCTTCTCGCGAAAGGTCTTTTCCGTAATACTGGATGCGGTCGGCATAGACGTTGCGAAGAAAGGCTACCGCCTCGCTGCTCGAGCCCGACCATACCCGCTGGAACTCATTGAACACTTCCACTGCCCCTGCTTGATCGGTGGGCTGAATATCCTGCACTTCATCTGCCGAAGCGCTTTCTTCATTGAGCTGGGCCGTTACCAGCTGATAGCCCGCCATATCGACAAGATTCAATTCTTTCGATTGCCCCAGCGGCATTGACAACGCTGCGTCCAGAAGCGAAGCGCTGACACCCATCGTGCCGAGGTAGTCTTTGAGGGCTGCTGACACTGAGGGATTGAGACGACCGTCAGATTCCGCAGATGTCGCAAACGTCTCTACAGATATGCCTATGCTCTCATCTTCGGCATAACGACTAAGGCCACCCATAAAAGCCAAAAGGCAGGTTTCGAGACAAGGGGAGCCTTTTGTCTGGAGCGTCGGAAGGCCGGTCTTGCGGATTGCCTTCCCGAAAGCCATCGCGATTGATCGATCGCCACCCGCCGAATTAAACGCGATGTATTTGGCCGGGCTTGCAGCAAGTTCTAAGGCGATGTGTTGAGGATCATCGCCAGTCTCGAAGCTGCCCTCAACAAGAAGGATCGTGGTCCCATTCGTCGTGGAGAGATGACGGTAAGAGACCGCAGCAGTCGCGGCGCCCATCGAAACCGAAACAGACAAAACAATTGTGATAATCGTATAAAGGAAACGCCGTTTCATTCGCATGGCGGTTTAGTTCGTCGCGATCCCCAGGGCCGACAGGACCTGCGGAGTTATGGTGCCGGTGACTTTGAGACCGTACGCGTCCTGCATTTTACTGAGCCCGCCCTTCGTGGCGGCATCGACTTGACCTGTTATCGGGCCGCCGAAATAACCAAATGCGATCAGAGCGGTCTGGACCTGTATGACGATACGGCGAAATTTGTCCGAGTTGCCTGGCAACGTCTTCAGTGGCACTGGCTGCGCGCTCGTCGAAGAGGATTGCGTCGAATAGGTGCCAGTTGACGTCGTCGCCGGTAAGTTTGGAGTGGTTGGGAGACTTCTGATGACCGGCCCCGGGTTGGGCTGATAGCGCGGTGTCGGATCGGGGGATGGATAAGCAGTGTCATAATCGCCCCGTGGGACGTAGCCACCTCCAGCTGAGGATGCGTGGCTTGCGTGACTGGCATGGCTTGCGTGGCTCGAATGCGAGCTATGGCCGGCAAGGGTGTAGACCTGCTTGACCCGCAACCGTTCGAACAAGGTGGCGGCCGGCTTCTTTTCGGTAAGGCCGATGATCGGCGCAGCATCACCTTTCGATGGCATGAAACCGGCCGCGATCAACGACGGCACCAGGTAGATCTTGCGCTTCTTCATTGTGGTGAGAGTCCCCCAAACCCCTGATCAGCTTTATACCATTCAAAAAATCCACCACAAGTAGAGCGCAGCGAACATCCGCTGCACTGTTCCAAAAATTTGTTCTTCCAATCTGAAATCGTGCCTGGTGCCAGATGTCGGTACCCTGGAGGGACACTGCAAAGAGGGAAATTATAGAGCAGCGTTTGAATACCGCGCCCAATCGCGAGGTTGATGGCTGTGCGGAGTCGGCCGAAATCCAGCGACGTATCCTTGAACGAATGGGCCCAGTTCATTCTGCCGTAGCCAATATTTTCCAGTTGCATGATCGCCCATACGTCAATGAACGGAAGCCGGGTCGAGACATAGTTCGCAAGCTGTGGCAACACATCCCAGTTCTGCTGGAGGACAACCGTACGAAGCTCGACCGCTGCCCCCGCCCTCATCAGCGCCGTCAAGTTCAACGACAGCGTTTCAAAGGCTCCGGATTTTCCAACAATGCTGTCGTGAAGTCCCGCATAAGGCGCATAGAGCGGAATGCCCCATAGCACGCGATCACGTCCGATCTCATCCATCACGGTGCTGTCGCCCGGTTCGAAAAACTGGCCGTTGGTCAGAACATGAAATGAGATATCCGGCCGGGCTTTCACGGCTGCTAGAAGAAACTGAAACAGCCTTCCTTTGTGCAGCAGCGGTTCGCCGCCAGATATGGTGATCCGAGCGTTTTCCGGCGCTAAGGTGGCGGCGACTGTGAACTGGTCGAAGAGGTCGGCGTGATATTTCTTTGGAGGCTGCGAGCACATGACGCAGAGCTGGTCGCATTGCTCGGTGACCAAGAAGGTGTTGTGTCTCGACCGGGATCGCACCAATCGATGCGCTGACTTTCGCCCAGGAACTAGAAGCAGGACGTCACCGTCAAGATCGGTTTCGGGACCGCAGTGGACGCGAAGCGAGTAACCCGCGAGATCGAAGGTTTGACTTTCCTGATCTCTGTCGATCAGGAGTGCATCATATTCACTGTCCACCGCGTGCGAGCGCAAGCGAACGATACTTGGATTGTCGATCGGGACGTCATCGATCTTGAGCCGCAAATCGATCATGTGTGTACCGGCGCCAGTGACGGATCGAATTCCGGAATTCCGGCCCAGAACGCAAGGCTCTTTTGGACTTTCTCGTCAGCCGAATAGAGCAGCTCGAAGATCTTGTCGAAGATTGCGGTATGACGGCGACAGAAGGCTGTGTCGGCCTTCGGTAGATCGATGCGCCCATAACGGGATAGATCGTCAACAACGTCCGCACCACACGCGGCTTGGTATGGACAATGGATGCAGTCGGGATGGAATGAATTGGAAGACTCTTGGTTCAGCACGTCTAGCTTGGACTGGTCGATGCCGTCACAAAGATTGCCAATGCTAAGATCGACCTGTCCAACCCGCGTGACCATCCTGGCTTCATCCGTCGGATAGAAGGTGCCATCGTAGTCAATAACGATGTAGTCTCGGCCGAGAATATTCGGATTACGAAGGTCGACGTGCTGATTGTGGCCGCCACGCAGAACCCGCCGCAGGCAGTGTGTGAAATAGAACTCCTCAACCGGCTGCCCGGCGGTCCAATTGTCCTCGATCAGAGCGTCGATAAAATCGGCATGGTAGGCATTCCATTTGTCTTCGAGACCGGTGGTCTGAAACCGTTTTCTGGCAAAACCCTGATGATTAACTGGTCGAAGGAAAATTGACCGAAATCCGAACCGGCCAAATGTATCAATGATCTCGGAAACGCTCGGCAACTGGTTGATGTCTAGCGTCGGGAGAGCCGAGACCTTTCCCTGCCCCAAGCGCTCGATGGCATAGCTGAGGTTCGATACGAATTGCTGCGTGTCTTTGGCGTTTACGGTTCGTTGCCGCTCATGCGTCGAAAATTCGCCATCAAGTGACGTACTCACGAAGACGTCCGAAGCATCCAGGAAATCCCAAGCTTCTTCCGATACTGATTGCAGATTGGTGCATACCGTAAAGAAAACTTCTTGGAACTTGCGGCGAGCGAAATCACGAACCTTCTCCAATAGGTCTAATCGGAGCAGTGGCTCGCCACCCTGGAATTCGATTTTGACGCTCGCGGACGTCATGGCATCGAGAAATCGGAGAACGCGCTCAAGCGTCTCATCCGTCCAATCAAAGCCCGGAGTGCTCTCGTTCACCCGAGACACCTGGCAATAGGCACATGCCAAATTGCAACGGAGGGTCGGAACGAGAATGACGTAATTCAGCTCTTGAGGACGGTGCAACCGTTGGGCCCACCGGTAGGCAAATCCCATATAGGCTGGATCGTCGATCTCATTGAACGCATGACCATTTGCTTCAAGAAAGCCCCTATCCAGTGCCGTCAGCTTTCCGGTCGCATAGCGATTGAGAAAGTGAGCGTCGGCTTTGAAGTAACCGCCCGCATCATCCGCAAAAAGATAGCCGGCGCCGAACGGTTTGAACTTAAGGGGAAATACGGTCATCGCCCGAGGACACCGTCGACCAGGGCACGCCTGAGCGGAAGCGTCTCGGCATAAATTTTCTCGCGATACAGACAGTGGTGGAACTCTCGAACGAGCAGATCACTCGGCGCTGCGCCGTTATCCAACAGGCTGATGGTTTGCGATATTTCGATTTCTGTATCTGGATGCGACGCACTAAACCGAACGATAGCCACTGCGAGATATGGACGGAATGTCGGATCGAGCTCGATCGCACTGCGGCGAGTTTTCTCTGGGGACGAGGTGTGAGAGTTTTGCGGTTTCACGTCAGTGCAGCCTCCCCATTCCGTACGATTGAGATTGTAGCCATGCTGGCATCCAAACACCAGACGGTTGCACTGAATTTTCTCTTTCGAGCCCCGCGCACGACGTCCCAAACCAAGTATCCATTCGACTGGGTTTTCAATTACCACATTTATTCCAGTGAGTGCTTTCGTGATTTGCCCTCTTGCCGTAGCAGGAAGCGCTCGTGATTCCTTGTCTGGCACCGAATCGCAGAGGAGCCAGGGAGGCGTGGTTTGATAGCGACCTTGCCGGTCACGGCGGGCAACACTTTGCCGATGTGAATCCTTTTCGTTCCAATATTCGAAATGCCGTTGACGTCTCACAAAGGAAGGGCCGCCTCGAAGGGGCTATTGGCGGCCCAAAGGTGACTGCTCGTGCAGCCACTTTGGCGAATGAAAGGAAAATTCGCCTAAGCCATAGTAGAATTTCAATTTTGATATTGCAACGGTCACTTTGAAATAGCTGTAGCACGAAGCTCTACCACTGATTGATTTACCATACCTATTTGCCGATGCGAACCGATGTCTTGCAAACAGCTGAAGTCGAGCTGGGGGATGATGGGAGACGCCGGCGCTTTTTGCAAACCACGCTGAGCTGCGGCGACAGCCTTCGGGCCAGCGGCCAAGGCCTCCCACAGCCGAATTGGAACCGCGCATAACCTCGGCGACGCGATGCACGGCAATTTCTTGATCTTGGGTCATCATGTTTATGGTTCCTGCCTTGGGCGTTTTCAAAGCTTCCAGTTCCTTTAGGTATCGATCCACTTGATTTCGGCCGGGCACTCAGCCAGCCCGTGGAGCAGCCAAATGCGACCGAAAGCGAGTGGCTCTGTGCAACCGTTCCCTTGATTTCTGAGGACATAGCGGTGAAGCGCAAGCCATCACAGATAGCTGTAAACATCGCCTCACGCGGCAAGGATGAGGAAAGCGTTTTCCATTTATTTTGCCACAAGGTGATCAGCGGAACTGCAAAACCAAATGTTGCAATCGCAAAGGCAGAGAGGGGCCTCGCTGAGGCAACGACGATCCCTCCCAGTGCGGGACCGACACTGCGAACAGTATTGAACCCGACAGAAATAAGCGTGACTGCACCCGGCAGGTGGGGCCGTTCGACGATATCCCCGACCGATGCCTGCCAGGCGGGATCGTGGAGAGCAATGCCGCAGCCAGCCTGAAAACTGAAACCGAGAATGATCCACGGATCAGTTTCGTCGAAAGCAACGGAAAGCGTGAGCATGGCGGACGCGGTCATCATAAGGCTTCGGCCAATGATCATCACCTTACGTCGGCTAAAGTTGTCAGCGATCGCCCCGACGAAAATGGCCAGAATGAATGCAGGTGACGTTGAAGACGCCTGGACCAATGCGACCATCACATCCGAGGTCGAAAGGGTCGCCATCAGCCAACTGATCGCAACCGCTTACATTAGCCGGCCGAGACTGGAGAACTGATTGGCGGGCCAGATGGCGCGAAACGTAGGATTTGTTCAGCGGCGCCGACAACGTTGATGAAGCAGGAAACCTGCATTAATAGACAGGTTGACGCCCTTTGGCGGGAAGCTTTTTGACTAAGAGAGCGTCACTTTAGGAGTGACATGCCACGATCCCGGATTGAACGGCGGAGCCGATCCGAATTCGTTCCACCTTGGCGCCGATACAACACGAGGGCGCACCTCCTGCGGCCCTCATCCTCAGTCGGAAAACCCAAATGGCGCGTCCGTGCGCCGGTAGTGATCAGGCAAGATCTGTCGGCCGATTGGCGGTTCCGACCGGGATGTGCAGCTATCGCGTTGGCAAAGACGACAGGTAATGCCGATGGGCGTTGGCACAACGGACGTGTTGTCCTTATGATAGACCAGACGTTCGACGTGGCTGGCTTCGCAAACCAGCGCCACGGCCCGATCGACGCGCGGAAGTCCAAAGGCACCTCCCCCGGAACTTACGGTTCGAGCGATCGAAAAAAATAGTTGGCCATCCGGCAACTCTAGCCACTGCGTTACCACCGTCCTCGGCGTTGTAAAAACCTGGTGCAACGTCCAAAGGGGGCAACCACCGCCATGTCGTGCGAAGGGAAAATTTGCGCTGTCGAGGCGCTTGGACACGTTGCCTGCAGAATCCACACGGATAAAGAAGAAGGGGATCCGCTCTTGTCCGGGCTTCTGCAGTGTGGTCAGCCGATGTGCCGTCTGTTCGAAACTGGTGCCAAATTGACGCGAGAGCGCTTCGACATCATAGCGGCGCGCTTCAACCGCTTTGGCAAATTGCGTGTAGGGCATGACAACGGCTGCTGCAAAGTAGCCTGCGAGCGCCCGGTACGCTAATCGTCGCCCACTCTCTGTCGCAAGATTGCCTTCTTGAACGAACTTTTGAATATCGCCCTCGGATTCAAGATAGGCGAGTTGCTGTGCAAGTTGAAAGTTTTGGCTTGCCAGATCCAAGCAGTCGTCAAGTAGAACCTCATGCCTGTGTCGGTCCAGTCGGCGGACCGATCCTGACATGATCTCCGTTGGTAATCGTCTCACTCGAAGATTGTGACGTTGCATAAGATAGAATGGAAGCCCGCCAGCCTCCTTCACCGCCGCCGCCAACTTTTCTGCCGCAACATCAAGGCCAGGAAAGCAATTACGTCGAGCTGCGAGGAACCGTCGCACGCCCGCAACAGGATCTGCTCCTTCATCGATCCCTCCGTCGAGGGCGGCCTGTCGTTGATCGGCAAGAACAATCTGTTCCTCCTTGTACGAGGTGTAGAGCCGCAGCATCGCTTCTGCAAACCCCGGAAAGCTGCTGAGCACGTCTGCGACTTCGAGCGGTGATATCTCTATGCCACTGAATATTGGATCCTTCATGGTCGATTGTAGTCGCGCAAGGATTTCGGGCGTGCCGTCGTCGGCAAAGAGCGACATGTCGAGCTTGTAGATCTTCGCAAGTCGCAGAAGAATCTCGGCCGTAACTGGTCGCTGATTCCCCTCCATGAGCGCGACATAAGAAGGGGAGACATCGAGGTCAGATGCCATGTCGGCTTGAGTGAGGCCAAGATTTTTCCGCAAGCGTCGAAGTCGCGGACCGAGATAAACGCAGAGTTTTTCCATACACCGATTACAGCATTACAAAATATCCTTGTAAAGTTTGACAACATCACAAAGGCACCGGCTGAAAAGAAAACGGCGACCCGCTATTGCAGTGCACACAACTGGCCGACCCTTGGAGGAGTAAATGTCGTATTCAGATAGTGTTGAAGGAGCCAAAACCTTGATTGTCGAAAACCACGCATGGTCCGGCCTCACTGCCGAAGCTGTCGCTCGCATGCGCCTTCAGAACAGATTCAGAACCGGTCTAGACATTGCGCGCTATACCGCTGCGATCATGCGTCGGGACATGGGCGCCTATGATCAAGACCCGAGCAAATATACGCAGTCGCTCGGATGCTGGCATGGGTTTATTGCCCAACAGAAAGTCATCTCGCTGAAAAAGCACTTCGGCACGACGGAACGCCGTTACATCTATCTCTCAGGTTGGATGGTTACGGCACTGCGGTCGCAGTTCGGTCCGCTCCCCGACCAGTCCATGCATGAAAAAACGAGCGTGCCGGCCCTTGTCGAGGAGATCTACACCTTCTTGCGCCAGGCAGATTCACGCGAACTCGGCATGTTGTTCAGGGAAATCGACAAAGCCCGGGTGGAGGGTGACCGAGCGCGGGAACAGCAGCTGGTTCAGGCGGTCGACAATCATCAGACCCACGTCATTCCCATCATTGCTGATATTGATGCAGGTTTCGGAAATGCCGAAGCAACCTACCTGCTGGCGAAAAAGTTGATTGAAGCCGGCGCCTGCGCGCTGCAGATCGAGAACCAGGTCTCCGATGAAAAGCAGTGCGGCCATCAGGACGGAAAGGTGACCATTCCGCACGAGGAATTCGTCGCCAAGATCCGCGCATGCCGCTACGCGTTTCTCGAGCTCGGCATCGACGACGGCATCATCGTGGCTCGCACCGATTCACTCGGCGCAGGCCTTACCAAGCAGATCGCCTTCAGCGTCAGCGAAGGCGACATCGCCGACCTGTACAACGGCTTCCTGGATTGCGACGATGTCACCGGCCAGCCACCCTCCAACGGCGACGTGTTGATCACGCGCGGCTCGAAGCTCTTGCGGCCGAAGCGGCTGCGTTCCAACCTTTATCAGTTTCGTGAAGGCACAGGCGCCGACCGCTGCGTGATTGACTGCATCAATGCGCTTAACAATGGCGCCGACTTGCTGTGGATCGAGACCGAAAAGCCTCATGTCGAACAGATCGCGAGCATGATGGACCGCATCCGGCAGGTGATCCCCAATGCCAAGCTGGTCTATAACAACTCGCCCTCTTTTAACTGGACGCTGAATTTCCGGCAGCAGGTTTTTGATGGTTGGCAGAGCGAAGGAAGGGACGTCTCTGGGTTCGACAGGGCCAAGCTGATGAGCGAACAATATGACGACAGCGATTTGGCGCGGGAAGCCGACGAAAAAATCAGGACCTTCCAGCATGACGCCTCCAAACGCGCCGGCATTTTCCATCACCTGATTACGCTGCCGACCTATCACACCACGGCGCTCTCGACGGACAATCTCGCCAAAGAATATTTCGGCGCGCAGGGCATGCTCGGTTACGTCGCCAACGTCCAGCGAAGGGAAATCCGCCAGGGCATTGCCTGCGCGAAGCACCAGAACATGGCTGGTTCTGACATTGGCGACGATCACAAAGAGTATTTTGCCGGCGAGGCGGCGCTTAAGGCCGGCGGAGCCAATAACACGATGAACCAGTTTGCGGCCTGATGCAGACCTACCTTGCAAGGGACCTGCAGCAGGCCTGCGTCCTTTACCTTACCGGAGGAAGTAATGTCGAACGACGAAGAGAAAAAGAAACCGATCTTGCTGGAGCGACCGCGGGCTGTCTTTTCGCAAGAGGACTTTGAGCTCATCCGGGTAGCTGTCGCCCACTATCTGCACGTGGTGAAAAACGAGCCAGTGGCAGTAAAATACTCAAACCTGCATCACCGGCTCGGCCGGATATCTTAAGATCGCAGCTCTTGTAATCGCGCGTCGCAATTGCGCTCGAAGAGTTTCGTTCCGAACCCTGAACCGCGCCGGGTTTGCCGGAGGCCGTTTGGTTTAAGTTATGCGGCCATGGCTGGCTCGTCCAGCATGGCATAGTAACGTTCTTCGGCTTCGGCAGGCGGAATGTTTCCTATGGGCTCCAGAAGACGCCGGTTGTTGAACCAATCCACCCATTCGAGTGTGGCGAACTCCACGGCTTCGAAATTGCGCCATGGTCCCCGCCGATGGATGACCTCGGCCTTGTAGAGGCCGTTGATCGTTTCGGCGAGAGCGTTGTCGTAACTGTCGCCGACGCTTCCAACGGAAGGCTCGATGCCTGCCTCCGCCAGCCGTTCGGAATACTTAATCGATACGTATTGAACACCCCTGTCGGAGTGGTGGATGAGCCCACCGCGATGGACTGGCCGCCGGTCATGGAGTGCCTGGTCCAGGGCATCGAGGACGAAACCCGCATGAGCGGTTCGGCTCGCCCGCCAGCCGACGATGCGGCGGGCGAACGCGTCGATCACGAAAGCGACGTAAACGAAGCCTTGCCAAGTGGCTACATACGTGAAATCGGAAAGCCACAACATGTTCGGCGCGGGAGCGCAGAACTGGCGGTTCACGCGGTCGAGCGGACATAGAGCGGCCTTGTCAGACACGGTCGTTTTGACGGGCTTTCCACGGATAATGCCCTGAAGACCCATCATTCTCATAAGCCGAGAAACAGTGCATCGAGCTATGTCGAAGCCTTCCCGCTGCAACTGCCGCCATACTTTCCGCACGCCGTAGACTTGGAAATTCTCATTGAACACTCGGCGTATCTCGACCTTCATGGCCGCGTCGCGACGAGCGCGGGCCGACAGGCGGTCCACGTCCGTGCGCTTGGCGATGGCGTCATAGTAAGTGGACGGGGCAATCGGCAGCAGCCTGCAGATCGGCTCGACCCCGAACTTTGAGCGGTGTTCGTCGATGAAGGAAATCATCGCTTCAGTGGGCGGTCGAGCTCCGCCTGGGCAAAATAAGCCGACGCCTTACGCAAAATCTCATTGGCCTGTCGAAGCTCGCGGTTCTCCCGCTCAAGGGCCTTCATCTTCTCGGCGACATCGCTTGGAAGGCCTGCTCGTTTGCCGCTGTCAACATCGGCTTTCTTCACCCACTCATGCAGCGTATGTGCCGAGCAGCCAATCTTGGCGGCTATGGATGAAACTGCCGCCCACCGGGATGGATGCTCGGCCTCATGGTCCAAAACCATGCGGATGGCTCGGTCACGAACTTCAGGTGAAAATTTGTTGGTCGTCTTGCTCATATCGGCTCCACTTTCTCACGAGTTGGAGCCTCCGGCAAACCCGGCGCGGTTCACCCCCTCTGCGGGAAGACAATTAGAACACAGATCAGTTCATTCGGCAGCTGTTAGTTCCCAGCTAGCGAGCCCTGAGGAAAAATATCATGGATAACAACAATGCTTGTGTCTTAGTCGACGGCCATAGTGCCGAATTGAAACTTCGATCAAGCACGATCGGTCCGAACGTCCTCGGCATTGGATCCCTCTACGAGCAGACGAAGATGTTCACCTATGATCCTGGCTTCACTTCGACTGCGTCGTGCGAGTCCAGCATCACCTTTATTGATGGCGACGAAGGCGTTCTGCTGCATCGCGGTTATCCGATCGAACAGCTTGCCGAGCACGGCGACTTCCTCGAAGTCTGTTACCTGCTGCTCTACGGCGAATTGCCGACCGCAGCCCAGAAGAAGGACTTCGACTATCGGGTCGTGCACCACACCATGGTGCATGAACAAATGTCCCGCTTCTTCACCGGTTTCCGCCGCGATGCGCATCCGATGGCCGTCATGTGCGGCTGCGTCGGCGCTCTGTCGGCCTTCTATCACGACTCCACCGACATCACCGATCCGCACCAGCGCATGGTCGCAAGCCTTCGTATGATCGCCAAGATGCCGACGCTTGCCGCCATGGCCTACAAGTACCATATCGGCCAGCCCTTCGTTTACCCGAAGAACGATCTCGAC
>NZ_JARWKZ010000056.1:0-34740 GCF_050577975.1 Rhizobium sp. BR 315
CGGATCGTAGGGGGGACGACCTGTCGAGGCCTCAACCGCTCGCCTGAATCCGAGCTGCGCAACATCAAGCCCATCGACAAAGGCATCGATCACCCGCACCGCAGCATCTGCCGCAACGTAATCCTCGATCCGGGCTGGCAACAGCGACGTCTGACCCCGATCAGTCCCTGAAATGTATCCCATGAAAATGGCCGCATCGTTTCCAATGCGGCCACCTTAATTGATTTGCCGGACTTCTCACACAGGCTGTTCGTGGCCGCCTTTTTTGTTGGTATAGCGCCTGCATATTGATAGGGTGCCGCCGGCCCTATCACAGCCTGAGAGACTATATTTGATGAACACTATCGTTTCGGAGCTTGCTGCCAGCATCCGCTCCATTCCGGATTATCCCAAACCGGGCATCATCTTTCGTGATATCACCACGATGCTTGGCGATGCCAGGTCGTTTCGACGCGCTGTCGATGCGCTGGTACAGCCCTATGCCGGCGCAAAAATCGACAAGGTCGCCGGGATGGAAGCGCGTGGCTTCATTCTCGGGGGTGCGGTAGCGCATCAATTGTCGTCGGGCTTCGTGCCAATCCGCAAGAAGGGCAAGCTGCCGCACGATATCGTCCGGATCGCCTACAGCCTGGAATACGGCGTCGACGAGATGGAGATGCATCGCGATGCGGTCAATCCCGGCGAAAGGGTCATCCTGGTCGACGATCTGATCGCAACGGGCGGCACCGCCGTCGGCGCGACGAAGCTCCTGCGCCAGATCGGAGCCGAAGTCGTCGCGGCATGCTTCGTCATCGACCTGCCTGACCTCGGCGGCCGCAAGAAGCTCGAAGAGCTTGATGTGCCGGTTCATACGCTGGTGGAATTTTCCGGACACTGAGCGTGTTGCAAAGACCGATGGGGCCGCTGCGAACGGCCCCGCAGGTCGCTATTCAAAGGCCAGTACGGTGCTCTCGAAGCGCAGGGCCGGGGTGCCATGCTGGTTCACGCCGTCACAGGCGAGTGTGTAGAGCGTCCAGCCGGGGCGCGAGGCCAGCGGGCGGCTGCCGAGGATGGCGACGCCATAGGTGATCGTATCGCCTGCAAAGACCGGTCTCAGCCATTGCAGGTTCTTGAAGCCGGGTGAGGGGCCGAGATTGGGAGGTGTCTTGCCTTCGGCGATCAGTCTGGCCGTCTCGGACTTCCAATAATCGACGAAGCTGCGCATCCACATGGAGCAGCTATGCCATCCGGAAGCACAGAGCCCACCGAACAATGAGTGTTTGGCCGCTTCTGCATCCATATGGAAGATTTGCGGATCGAAGCGCGAGGCGAAGTGGATGATGCCTTCGGGCGTGAAGGTATGGCTGCCGATCTCGGCGCGTTCGCCGATGGCATAGAGTTCGCTCATCTTCATGCCGATACCCTCGTGCCGGCGCGCATGCGGATCATGGTCGCGTTCTCCCCGAGACAGACGAGCTCGCCGCGCTGGTTCTCTATCTCGTGGCGGAACTTGACGATGCCTATGCCAGGGCGAGAGCGCATGGCACGGGCCTCGACCACTATGGACCGGCCCGACAGGGTATCGTCGGCCAAAACGGGCTTTTTCCACTCCATGAAGTCGATGCCCGGCGCGCCTTGCGCATCGGTCGCAAGCAGGTAGGAATCGCACATCATGCGCATGAACACCGCCGAGGTATGCCAGCCGGAAGCGGCCAGGCCGCCGAGAATGCTGGCGCGTCCGGCTTCCTCGTCCAGATGCATCGGTTGCGGATCGAATTCGCTCGCGAATTCTATGATCTCCGCCGCCGTCATATGTTTGGGGCCGAGCGGAAACTCCCGTCCCGGCTGGAAGTCTTCGTAGACGAGTTTCGTCATGTCTTCTGTCGTCCTCCACATCTTGCCCAAGGGCAATCGCATGGCCCGGAGTGGTGGCGCAAGCATTTTCATGGCGATAGCGGGTCACAGCAAAAGGAGATTGTCCATTGATGCCCGGCAGCTCTTGATTGTATGGCGGCGATGTGTTGAGGCTTGTAGTGGCGAGACGTATTGGGAATGAAAATGAGCAAGCTCGAAATCGCACTGGAAGATGCCGCCGGCGAGGGGATCATATCCTCCAGCCAGGCCGAGCGATTGCTGCCTTACCTGACCGCGAGGAATATCGGCGCGTTACCAATACGTCAGGATCTTTCGGCCCCGCGCTCGCTTGATGACTCCAACCCATTGGAAGATACGGAAGCGCCGCGTTTCGTGCGCGGTTTTCACGATGTGCTCATCACCATCGGCGTCATTGTGCTGCTGGTCGGGCTATGGGGATTGACGAGCCGGTATGTGTCCCTGCTGGCGATCGTCGTCCTGGCGGAAATCCTCGTACGCCGTCAACGCCTGGCGCTTCCCGCCGTGGTCTTGACCATCGCGCTCGTCGTCTGGCTTTTCCATGCGGTAGTGAGTTATGTCTCCTCCACGCCGGCGCTGGTCGATAATTTCACTGTCGGCGCATTTATCCTGGCGGCGCCCTTCCCACCGATGCTCGCATTGTTTTACTGGCGCTACCGGGTCCCGCTTTCCCTGGCGCTATTCTTGTTCTCATTGTTCGGATTGTTCCTTGCAGTGGTCTTCTATGTCGCCGGCACCGTGACGGGCTCCTCGAATGTGCCGGCAGACTATCCAATCCAGACGCTCATGATCTTGCTGGTGACCGCGCTCGGCAGCTTCGCATTGGCGATGCGTTTCGATCTCAGCGATCCGTGCAGGGTGACCCGCCGGTCCGACGTGGCGTTCTGGCTGCATCTCGCAACCGCACCGGCGCTGCTTTATTCGACCGTCCTTCTGGCCCTGCGCCTGGAGCTTGCCAGCGGTGGCATCGTCTTTACCAATCTCACCGACGCCCTCTTCGGAGGCTATATGCAAGCGGTGACTGTTCTGGTGGCGGTCCTGGTGATGATGCTGATCGGGCTCGTCATCGATCGCCGCGCTTTCGTGACCGCAGGGCTCGTGTCGCTCGGCCTCGCGACGGCGGCCATCCTTCGGCATAATAATGCCGGTCTCGACAAGGTCGGCTTCCTGGTGCTGATGATTGTCGGCCTGGTCGTGCTTGTGATCGGTATCGGTTGGGCCGATCTGCGCCGCCTCATCGTGCGGCGTTTGCCCGCCGGCATGCAGGCGAGATTGCCGGCGCTCAGATAGGCGCCGGCAAGATAGAGGCGATCAGGTATTGAAGCGGAAGTGGATGACGTCGCCGTCCTGGACAACGTATTCCTTGCCTTCGTCGCGGGCTTTGCCGGCTTCCTTTGCGCCGGTTTCGCCGTTGTAGGCGATGTAATCGTCATAGGCGATGGTGTTGGCGCGGATGAAGCCGCGCTCGAAATCCGAGTGAATGACGCCGGCAGCCTGCGGTGCTTTGGTGCCCCGCTCGATCGTCCAGGCGCGCGTTTCCTTCGGTCCTACGGTGAAGTAGGTGATGAGGTGCAAGAGCTTGTAGCCGGCGCGGATCAGACGATCGAGACCGGCTTCGTCGAGGCCGAGTGCGGAGAGGAATTCCTTCGCCTCTTCATCGGGAAGCTGTGCGACTTCCGCCTCGATCGCGGCGGAGATGATGACGACTTCCGAATTCTGCTCCTTGGCCATGGCGGCGACAGCCGCCGTGTGCTCGTTGCCGGTCGCCGCATCGCCTTCGGCGACGTTGCAAACGTAAAGCACAGGGTGCGAGGTCAGCAGGTTCAGACCCTTGAGGATACGGATTTCCTCGGCGTCCAGCTTCGACAGCAGCGTGCGGACGGGCTTGCCTTCCTGAAGCAATGCCAAGGAAGCATCCATGATCGGCAGCATCGCCATGGATTCCTTGTCCTTGCCGGTGGCGCGCTTGCGCGTCTGCTCGGTGCGGCGCTCAAGGCTCTCGAGATCGGCGAGCATCAGCTCGGTCTCGATCGTCTCGGCGTCGGCGACAGGATTGATGCGGCCTTCGACGTGGGTGATGTCGCTGTCTTCGAAGCAGCGCAGCACGTGCACGATGGCATCGACTTCGCGGATGTTGGCGAGGAACTGGTTGCCGAGGCCCTCGCCCTTCGATGCGCCGCGCACGAGGCCGGCAATATCGACGAAGGAGATGCGCGTCGGGATCAGCTCCTTCGACTTGGCGACGTCTGCGAGCTTGCGCATGCGCGCATCGGGAACCGCGACTTCACCCGTGTTCGGCTCGATCGTGCAGAACGGATAGTTCGCCGCCTGCGCGGCCGCCGTCTTGGTCAGCGCGTTGAACAGAGTGGACTTGCCGACATTCGGCAGTCCGACGATACCGCATTTGAAACCCATGGCACCTTGTCCATATCTTGAAAATCTTTGCAGTGCCTATGGGGGAAGGGCCGTTGCGGGTCAAGTCTTGGGCATGCAAAGAGCCACTTTTCTGCTGATGGAAGGGTATTACGCGGCGCCGGTCGTATTGTCTCCCTGACACGACCGTCCTTGAACGATGTGGTGCACTGCACTATAATGCACCGATTAGCCCAAAGCTTGTTTCCCCTGTCGTCAACGGTGATGCCGATGAGTGACAATGATGTTGTCCTGAAACCAAAGCCTAAAACGAAGCCGAAGGTCGAGAGGCCGAAGCTCTACAAGATCATTCTCGTGAACGATGATTATACGCCGCGGGAGTTCGTCACCATGGTGCTCAAGGCCGTCTTCCGTATGAGCGAGGAGACCGGCTATCGCGTCATGATGACGGCGCACAAGCTCGGAACCTGCGTTGTCATGGTCTGTGCGCGCGATATTGCCGAGACGAAGGCCCAGGAGGCTGTCGATCTTGCAAAAAGCGCGGGCTTCCCGCTGATGTTCACGACCGAGCCGGAAGAATAGGAACGCTAGGCGTCTGTTAAGCCGGGCGGCGAACCTGGAAACCGGTCTTGTCCTGCGTGAAGCCGCAATTGGCGTAGAAGCGCAGCGTTGCCGGATCCTTCGACCCCGTCAGCAGCATGACCTTATAGCAGCTTTTTTCCCAGGCGCTCTCTATCGCCCGGCGGATGACCGCGCCGGCAAGGCCGCGCTGGCGGTAGTCGGCGTGCGTCACTACATTCTCGATTAAGGCATAGGGCGCGCCGCCGCGCGTGAGATTGGGAATGACCACCAGCGTGACGGAGGAGACAGCCAATTCGCCGTCGAAGGCCGCGAAGATCGTCATGCCGGGATGGGCAAGGATTTCGGTAAAGCGGCTTTCCGCCAGCTGCTGCTTCAGCATCGGATCTTCGGTGTTCAGGTGCTGATAAAGCGCAAGCAGCCCCGGCAGGTCCGCCCTCGCGATCGGCCGGACGAAGAGATTTGCGGCGTCCTTGACGGCTGCATCAAGCATTTCAATTGTCCTTCTTGCCGAACATCCTCTTCAGCATTTCCGCCATGGGGCCGGTTTCCGGAATTTTCGGCTGGCTGTGATTGCGGGCTTGATGAATATGCGATTTGGCTGTCGGCGCCTTCTTCTCCGGCTTCGGCGCGTCGTCTTCCGCCTTGCCGCCCAGGGCGACCGCGATCTTGTTCATCAGTTGCGAATCCTCACCGCGCACCAGCATGTCGGCGTTATCCGCAAGCGCATCGAACAAGGGTTCAAGCCAGTCTCGGTCCACCTTGGCGAAATCGCCGAGAACGTGATTGTGCACGAGTTCCTTGGCACCGGGATGACCGATGCCGAGACGCAAACGGCGATACTCGCGGCCGACATGGGCATCGATGGATTTGATGCCGTTGTGACCGCCATGGCCGCCACCGGTCTTCAATCGCGCCTTGCCGGCGACCAGATCGAGTTCGTCGTAGATCACCACGAGATCGGAGGGTTGGAGTTTGTAGAAGCGCATGGCTTCGCCGACTGCTTCGCCCGAGAGATTCATGAAGGTCTGCGGCTTGATGAGCAGCACTTTCTGGCCGCCGAGCTCGCCTTCGGCAATCTCCGCCTTGAACTTCTTCGACCAGGGCGAAAAGCTATGGCGGCGGTAGATCGCATCCACGGCCATGAAGCCGATATTGTGGCGGTTGCCCTGATATTTGGCGCCCGGATTGCCGAGGCCGGCGATGAGAAGCATGCGCTTCACCCCTTGGAAAATACCGATGCCCTTCACGACAGGGATTTGGCGGCAAAGTCAAGGCGGGATGCGGTCAGTTGTCGAGGTGCAGGCCGTACTTCAGGAAAATCTGCCTCTGCGTTCCATCGGCAATCAGCGCATTCAACGCCGTCTGCATTCTGGCCAGGAGGTCAGCGGGGAAATCCTTCTGGCAGGCGATCCCCAAGGACTGTTGTGAGAGAACCGTTACCTTCTCCACCGCATTGCCTTCTTCTTTCAACTTGTCGAAGTAGAATTCCGAGATCGGCATCAGGTCGATACGGTCACTGATCAGCTTCTTCAGGCTTGCCTTGAAGTCGCTGCCCAAGTCGATGCGCGGGAAATTGTTCCGGCGCAATATCGTTTCCGTGTAATCCTCCCGCCAGGTGCCTACGAGATATTTCCTAGCCTCGTCGAGGTTTGCGGCTTCGACTTTCGAGCCGCTGTGCTTGATCAGGATGTTGCGGTCGATCAGCAACGGCTGCACCCATTTGAAGAGCGTATTGCGTTCTTCATTGTGCGCGGTGGAGAAAACGCAGGTCATGGGGTCCGTCAGCGCCTGATTATAGGCACGGACCCAGGGCAGGACCGTAATCGTGTAGTCGACACCGATCGCCGCCATCACCTTCTGCACCTGCTCGGTGCTTGCCCCGACAGGCGTCTTGCCGTCGCGATAGCTGAAAGGGGGGTATTCCTCGGTGGTGAAATGGACGGTTTCTGCGCGGGCAGGAGAGAGAAAAGTCAGCGAAAACAGACTGGTTGCAAGGATGAATAGCTGCTTTCGCATGCGGGTCCTCGTTGCTATGACGCTTGTGCTATTGGGGATAGACGATCCTGCTGCAGGACGGCAAGCGCGTTCATCAGATTGTCCGGATGCAGCGGTCGATAGAACAGATAGCCTTGGCCGTAATCGATGCCCATGGTGCGCAAGGTCGCGCATTCCTCTTCGGTTTCAACGCCTTCGGCAATAACCGTGCAGTTCATCTTGTGCGACAGCGTGGTGATGCTTTCGACCAGCATGCGGCTCTTGGCGCTGACATCGGAAGCGGTGTCGTTGATTGCGCGAATAAAGGACTGGTCGATCTTGATGATGTCGACCGGGAAGCGATTGATGTAGCTCAGCGACGAGTAGCCGGTGCCGAAATCATCAAGCGCGATACGGCAGCCATAACGGCAGAGCTCGTTGACGACCATGCGCGTCTCCGGATTGTCATCCATGAGCACGGCTTCGGTGATCTCGACGACGATGCGTCGCGGTGAAATATCGTAGCGCGAGAGCAGAGCGGCGATGCGCACCGGCAGCTCCGGCTCGAATTGAAGCGGCGAAAAATTGATGGCGAGGTAGGTGTCCTGCATGCCGTCAAAGCGCGACAGCCTTGCGAAAGTGGCGATCGCCTTTTCCATGATGCGGTTGCCGATGCGGATGATGGATCCGGTCTCTTCGGCCACCTCGATGATGTGGGCAGGGGGCAGAATTCCCTTTTGTGGGTGATGCAGGCGCATCAGTGCCTCGAAGCCGGCAATCGCGCGGTCGTCGACGTTCACGACCGGCTGCAGATAGGCCTCGAACCAGTCTTCGTTGAGGCCGCTTTCGATATTGCTTTCCAGCTCGGCGCGACGGCGGGAAATGTCGAGCATGTCATTGTTGAAGATCTGCGCGCCGTTCTTGCCGTCGCGCTTCTTGGCATACATGGCGATATCGGATTTCAGCAGCAGTTCGGCCGCATTGGCGGCCTGGCGCGGATATATCGCGATGCCGATGCTGGCGCTGAGGCGGGCGTCGCCATCGAAGGGCGCCTCGAAGATTTCGGCAATGAGTGCCGACATCTCGAAGGCTCTCGCTTCGGCGTCTTCCGCCAGCAGCAGGATCGCGAATTCGTCGCCGCCCAGGCGGGCGGCAATATCGCCGGGTTTCAAACACTGCTGCAGGCGGGAGACGAGTTCGCGCAGCGCCGCATCGCCGGCGGCGTGCCCCATATTGTCGTTGATCCACTTGAAGCGATCGAGGTCGATGAAGAGGCAGGCGAGTTCGCACCGGCGCAGGTCCGACTCGTTGATCTTGGCGTCGAGCGCCGTCTCGAAGCCCTGGCGGTTGAGAAGTCCGGTCAGGTGATCGGTGATCGCCTGCCGCAGATTGCGGTCCTCGGATTGCTTGAGCTCGGTAACGTCGGTCATGACTGAAAGCGAGAGGCCGTCCTGGATCGCTGTGGTCTCGAGGATCAAGACATCCATCACTCGCGCGTCCCGGCAAAGGAATTTCACCGTCACGGCAAGGCGCGCGGCGCTGTCGAGATTGCCGTATTTGCGTTCGGCATATTCCGAGCGCGATTCTGGCAGGACGAGGCTTGCAAACTGGCGCCCAAGCACCTCGGCCCGATCATAGCCGGTGGCTGCGAGCCAATAGTTGCTGACGGCGGCGATGCAATCGTCCTTGTCGAGGGAGAACAGCATGGCGGGCGTCAGATTATAGGTGTCCGTTGCCCGGCGATGGGCAAACTTCAGTTCCGTTTCTTCACGCTGCAGCTTGCTTTGCATGTCGTTGAAGCTGCTGGCGAGCCGGCCCATCTCGTCGTTCGACTGCCAGTCGACGTGATGACGTGAGCCGAGTCGGCGCGTGGCCTCGACGGCGTGCGTCAGCCGCATCAGCGGCTGAATGACGAAAATGCGGTTGCCGATCAACGCTGCACCGAAGACCGTCAGCACCGCGAAGATGAAGATGGAGATGAAGACGATTTCTTCATTCTTCAACCCGTCGAAAAGGCCAAGCACGGGGTAATAGACGGTGATGGTGCCGAGTTTCTTCGCGCCGTCGATGCCATTGTAGATGATCGCACGGGAGACCGCTTCCAGATTGCCCTTGTAGGATTTCGGGATGGTCGATTGCGTAACGTCGAGCTGACCGGAAAGGTCACGGACGTTCACCCTGACGATCGCACCCTCGGCGACTGTCGTGGCGCTGATCTGCGTCACGCTGTCTTCGTCCAGGTCCCACAATGGCTTCGCCAGTGCCTGAGCATTGGCGACGAGCAGAACGGTGATATGGTCCTTAATTTCCTTTTCCGCGCGTTCGGAAGACAGAAAGAGGAATAAAATGAAGAGCGGCGCTACGAAAACCAGCAGCGCACCACAGACGATCGCGAAAAACCTGTTTTCGACCGAATGGCTCATCGTTCAGTTTGCTCCCCAGTCATAGGCCGGCGGATTTGGGGCACCGTTCCCTACAACCCTTTCGCGCAGATTTTCATGAATCCGTTAAATGTTGCTGAAATTCTGGGGTTAATGGAAATGAATGAAAGTATAGATTCAAGAAGTCCTTATTTTTACTTTCTCTAATATTATCGCCATGCACGAAAAAACCCGCCATCCCCAAAGGGAGGCGGGTTCGAATGTTTACGATGAAGAGGCCGATTAGGCGCTGGCTTCTTCGCCGCCTTCTACTTCTTCAGCAAGGCCGGCAGCCGGAGCTACGATCGTTGCGATCGTGAAGTCGCGATCGGCGATAACGGGCGTAACGTTCTTCGGCAGCTTCACGTTCGAGATGTGGATGCTGTCGCCGCTCCTCAGGCCGCTGAGGTCAACGGCGAAGAATTCCGGGATGGCATCGGCCGGGCAGTGAACTTCGACTTCGTGACGAACGATGTTCAGAACGCCGCCAGCCTTGAGGCCCGGGGACTTCTCGTGGTTTTCGAAGTGAACCGGGATTTCGACCGTAACGGCGGTGTTGCCGGAAACGCGCAGGAAGTCGACATGAACCGTGAAGTCACGGACCGGATCGAGCTGGTAGTCCTTCGGCAGAACCTTGATCTTCTTGCCATCGACGTCGATCGTAGCGATCGTCGTGAGGAAGCCGCCGGCGTGGATGCGCTTCGTCACCTCATTGGTGTTGAGAGCGATAGAAATGGGGGCCTGCTTGTCACCATAGATGACAGCGGGAATCAGACCATTGCGGCGAAGTTCACGGGCGGACCCCTTACCAACCCGTTCGCGCGCCTCGGCCTTGAGCTCGTAGCTTTCGTGGCTCATAGCTATTCCTTTCGAGGTTATTTGGAGAGTTCATCCGGTCGGCCATTGCCGTGTCGGCTGAACTGGAGGAGGGCGTGCCCTACCTCATCCGCGTTGCCTCCAAGGGTGTCTACGCGGACGCGTGGCGTATAATACAAAGTGGCTCAGGGTGCAAGCGCCTCCGGAATGCGAAGGTCTGTGATGACATTGCAACTCACGCTATGAGCCGACGACGCCATTTCTATCAACGCCTTGACATATACCCTCGGCCTCTTCAACAGTCGAATCCAATCGATCAGGGTCAGAAAGAGAAAGGTCGAGCATGCGCTCCAAGGTTATCGTCGCCGCGATTTTTTCCGTGGGCTTTGCCGGCGCATCGCAGGCGGCCGACATCAGCGAGCAGGGCGCCACCGATCTCCGCAATGTTCTGACGGAATCGCTTTCGCGCGATCTCATTCGCAGCGACTTCGTGACCGTCAAGCCGGCGGGCGATCAGTATGAAATTACCTACGATCTCGCGAAGTTCTTCGACAAGATCAATTCCAGCGTGCTCTCCGTCACCGGTTTCAAGCCGCTATCCCTGTTTGCCCAGCCTGTCGAAAAGGGCCGGTGGCACCTGAAGGGCGACAACAGCCTCGATATCGCCGTGCATTCGCCGACATCCGATATTGCCTATTCGATCGGCTCCAGCTCCTTCGACGGCATATTCGATCCGGCGATCGAGATGATGCGGTCGATGGGCATCAAGAGCAGCGGCGTGAAATTCTCCAGCGTCGGCAGCGGAGCCAAGAGCGGCCGCAAGGTAGACGCCTCCATCGATAGCGCCTCCTTTGCCCATACGGTGACCGATAACAGCGAGACGGGTAAGGTCGATCTGCAAATGCAAGGCTCATTGCAGCGTTTGAGCGAGCAATTCACCTTGCCGCGCGGCTTGCTTGTCAGCTTCAGCGCAGACAGCGTCATCAGCAATGTGACTGCGACGAGTTTGCCTGCGCAGGAGTTGCGCGCGCTCATCCGTTTCTTTGTGCAGCACGTCAAGACCAAGCAGCTTTCGGAAAGCGGCAGCGAGAAGTTCGAACAGCTGGTACATCGTGCCTTGCCTATTTTCGGCTCGCTCACCAAAACGGTGACGCTGAGCAATGCCGCCGTTGCCACGGACAAGGGCAAGGTTGGCGTCAAGCGCGTCGACTACAGCTTCAAGATGGACGGCTTGACCAAGGCATCCAATGTCAATCTCGAGCTGCGGGCGGAGCATTTCACCCCGGACGCGGATCTCATCCCTGCAGCCTACGCGCCATTCCTGCCCGAGACGCTGGATGTGCAGCTCGGCGTGCCCAATATCAACTTCTCCGGCCTCATCGATACGGCCCTCGATGCGGTTGCGACGCGGGAGACGCCGATGTCCGGTGAGGTCGTCAAACGCACGATGTTTCCGAGCGGATACGGGACGCTTGAATTTCCAAAGATCAGCGCTACTTCGGGCGTCTACGACATAGAGGCCTCGGGTACATTGAAGGGGTCAACCAAGGCTCACACCGACTATTCGCTGCAGGCGACAATCCTGGCGCGCGATTTCGACAAGACCGTTTCGGCCATTCAAGAGGCTGCGAAAGCCGAGCCACGTCTGAACAGGGTCTCCTTCAGCCTGCTCGCGGCCAAGGGCTTTGCAAAGACGGATCCGGACGGCCGCCTGCGTTGGGATGTCACAATGGACGAAAGCCGGACGGTGACGGTAAACGGGCAGGTGATGAAGAAGCCCTGATGCGGCGCGAGGGCGGGCCGTGTCCAGGGGCAATACTATAGTTCCGCTCGAAGGGCCTGCCGGGCATTTTCGAGTTTTCACATTGTTTTTCCATCATTTTTGGGGGTGAATTATGCGTTTCAAAGCGGTTGCCGTGGCAGCTGTTCTTGCTGCGGGTGTGGCTGGCGTTGCGCAAGCGGCTGACGTCAACGAGCAGGGTGCGAAGGACCTGTTCAACAACCTGACCTATTTCCTGCCTGACGATATCGTCAAGAGCGGCGGAATTTCGGTAAAGCCGGTCAGCCCGCACTATGAGATCACCTATGATCTGCAGACGCTGTTCAGCAAGCTGGATGTCAGCGATCTCACGATCACTGGCCTGAAGCCGCTGATGATGCTCGCAACGCCGCAGGATAGCGGTCTCTGGAATATCGAAGGCAACAATGCACTCGATATCACGGCCAACTCCAAGCCCAGCAGCGGCCCCGCCATGGAGTTCCGCTACGCGCTGGCTTCCTCCACCTTCAAGGGCGTCTTCGATCCGGCACTTCATTATTTGCGTTCGATGGATCTGCAGGGCAAAGGCATCACCTTCGCCACGAAGACGACGGACGAAAACAACAGCGTTCAAAAGAACGACGCCACGGTCGACAGCATAGGCTACACGCTCTCTTCTGCCGACAGCGGCGAACCGGGCAGGCTCGACATGAAGATGAACGGCAGCATGCAGTCGTTCTACGACAAGATTTCGTCTGAGGATGTAGCGCTCGGCGAAGTGAAAATCGCGGCGATCGATTTCAACGTCGGCGCGACCAAGCTGCCGTTGAAGGCGGTGAACTCCTTGCTGCACTTCGTTTCCGAGCACAAGGACGAGAAAACCCTGTCGGATGCGGACAGCAAGGCGCTGAAGGCGCTGCTGCTGGAAGCCATGCCGATCGTCGGCTCGTTCGAAGAGTCCATTGCCACCAAGGATATTGCCGTCACGACGCCGTTTGGCGATGGCGGCCTGCAGAAACTCGGCTACTTCGTCAAGCTTGCCGGGCCGGCCAATGCGATGAGCGCCGATTTCGGATTGAATGCCGAGAAGCTGACCCTCGCAACGGGTCTCGTGCCTGACGATTTTATGGCCTTCGTTCCCGATGCCGCCGACTTCCAGCTGCAGGTGCCGAACTTGAACTTTTCGGCTCTGATGGAGGTCCTGCAGCAGAGCGACTTCAAGGACCCGGAAAGCAATGCGGCCGTGGACACCAAGCTGCAGCAGGCCATGTTCCCGGATGGAACGATGACGATCAATTTCCCGAAGATCAGCGCCGTTTCCAGTCTCTACGACGTCGAGGCCACCGGCAGCATGCGCGGCTGGCTGACCGAGAAGGACCGCGTGTCCATGAAGATGACCGTGCTCGCCCGCGATCTCGACAAAACGATTGCCGCTGTGCAGGAAGCCGCAAAGACGAAGGCTGATCTTTCCCAGCTCTCCTTCGGCCTGATGATGGCCAAGGGTTTTGCCAAGACGGATGCGGATGGGCGCTCGCGCTGGGATATCGATCTTTCCGACACCGGCAGCGTGACGGTCAACGGCCAGGTCATGAAATAAGCCAATCCGAAATCAGAATGCTACCATGTTTGTTCTGAGGCCGTTGAGCCAGCGCTCGATCTCTCTTCTGTGGGCCGGTCAGGTGCTGGCGGCCACCGGCTCGGAATTCTACATGGTCGCAGTCGTCTGGATTGCGGCGGATTTCATCGGCAGCAATGCGGGATATGTGTCCGCGCTGCAGTCCGGCGCGCTCCTGTTCGGCAGTCTTTTCGGCGGCATCCTCACGGATCGCTGGCGGCACAGCACTACGATGATCGCGACCGATCTCGTAAGGGCGGCGCTCCTACTGATGCTGTCGCTTGCCGGCCTTCTGCATCTGATGAGCCTGCCGCTGCTGATGGTACTTGCCGGAAGCATTGCATTGCTGACGTCGGCATTCGACCCGTCGCTGCAGGCGACCTTGCCGACCATCGCCGTCGATCCCGATGTCCGGCATGCGACCAACGGCTTGTTCGATGCCACGCGGCGCATGGCGCGCATTCTCGGGCCAAGCCTGATTGCGCTCGTGAACGGCTTCTTGCCGAAGTCACAATTCTTCACCGTGACGGCTGCAACGTTCCTGCTCTCGGCGCTTGCCGTCTGGCTGGCGGTGGCAAAGCTGCCAGCCGCACCGCGCCGACGCGAATTTTCCGGAATGGCCGCCGTTGTGGACGGTGTCCTCGGTGGGTGGCGCGTCGCCCGCGGCCATGCGGCAATTCTCTATGGCTTGTTCACCAATCTGATGGGAAACATCGCCTGGGCGATGGGCATCCTGCTCGGCATGATCCTGCATCTGCGCGAAACCAGCACCGATCCGCTGACTGATTATAGCCTGATGATGACGGCCTATGGCGTCGGCAATGTCACGACCAACCTCATTCTCAGCAGCATCAAGCCCCGCCGACCGGTCGTCTGGATCATCGCGGCGAAGCTGATTTTCGGGGCAGGGGTTTTCCTGCTGCCTTTGATGCATGATCGGATGTGGCTGATGATGGTCGCGTGCTTCGCGGCAATCAACGGTCCCTTCGAAAATCTGGCCATGCTGCATCTGATGCAGACGCGCAGCGAACCGCATCGCCTCGGGCAGGTCTATCGTCTGATGATGTGCGCGATCTTTTCCGGCCTATTTCTGGCCTATCTCATGTCGCCGAGCCTGTTTGCATGGTTCGGCATCGCGCCGTCGATCATGGGGTCGGGCGCAGCCGTCTTCATCTCCGGCTTGATCGGAATCGGTCTGCTGGCATGGAAGCAGATGCATCCCGCCGAAGCCAAAGCCTCCTGAAACGCTGTCCGACCTTAGTCGAACAGGCTGGAAACCGATTCTTCCTGGCTGGTGCGGTTAATGGCTTCGCCGATAAGGCTTGCCGTCGTGATGACACGGATATTCGGAGCCGACTGCACCGCAGTCGTCGGCTGGATGGAATCGGTAATCACCAGTTCCTTCAGCTTCGAATTGGCGATGCGGGTCACGGCGCCGCCGGACAGAACGCCGTGAGTGATATAGGCCGTTACGCTGGTCGCGCCATTCTTCAGGAGCGCCTCGGCGGCATTGCAGAGCGTGCCGCCGGAATCGACTATGTCGTCGATCAGGATGCAATCCTTGCCGGCGACTTCCCCGATGATGTTCATCACTTCGGATTCGCCCGGGCGATCACGGCGCTTGTCCACGATCGCCAGTAGACAGTCGAGGCGTTTGGCAAGCGCGCGGGCACGCACCACGCCGCCAACGTCGGGCGAAACCACCATGACATTGCCGATATCGTAATTCGCCACGATGTCGCGCGTCAGGATCGGCAGAGCATAAAGATTATCCGTCGGGATATCGAAGAAGCCCTGGATCTGGCCAGCGTGCAGATCAAGCGTCAGCACGCGGTCTGCACCGGCCTCGGTGATGAGGTTTGCGACGAGCTTCGCCGAGATCGGCGTGCGCGGGCCGGCCTTACGGTCTTGGCGGGCGTAGCCGAAATAGGGAAGAACTGCCGTGATGCGCCGCGCCGAAGAGCGCCGCATCGCGTCGACCATGATCAACAATTCCATGAGGTGGTCGTTGGCCGGAAACGATGTCGGCTGAACGACAAACACATCCTCGCCGCGGACGTTTTCCTGGATCTCAACAAAGATTTCCTGGTCCGCGAAGCGCCGGACACTTGCCTTACCCAAAGGAAGATTGAGATAGTTGCAGATCGCTTCGGCGAGGTGCCGGTTCGAATTGCCTGCGAAAACCTTCATCTTGGCCCGCCTGTTACCAACCTGATAGCCGCGCTTTTAACCGCCTTGCTCTCGAATGCAAGGGGGGAGGGGTGCGATACCTTTCATATTTATGAAAAGCTTGTGGCTATCCACCGCTGGAATTGCGCCAGGAATTGAATTCTGACATGGTTTTGGTGCCGATTTTCTGCATGACAGCAGGCGGAACGGCCGTCCAGGGGTCTCCGCGCTTCAGCGGCGCGCTTTCCGCCCCCTGGATTCGGTGCACGCGGTTACCGGCACCATCCAGGACGTCCCAGACGTAAGTCACGGAGATTTGCGGCCCGTCTTCGAAGGCGGAGAGGTAGCCCTTCAAGATGTAGCTTGCGCTCGCGTCGCTGGAGCTCTTGATCGTCAGGCCGAGCGAACGGGCGTCCGCACCGAGTTGGCGCGAGAGCGGCGTGACGGCTTGCACCGGTGCGCCGATGATCGGCAGAAAGCGGATGCTGCTGCCGCCGGTTGCTGCTGTGGGCGGCAGCGATGCCTGTTGCTGGTCCGGCTGCGGATCGTCGGCAGCCTGTTGCTGCTGTGGGGGCGGATCGTCCGAGAGGCGGCGGTCTGCCTCGCGCTGCTCGTCGGCTTGTGAAAACTGATTGTTGGTTGGCGCGATCGGCGCGGTGCGGGCGTCATTGAGAGGGCGGGAGGCATAGGGGTTGGTGCCGTTCGATCTCAGTGCCGACGCCTGTTCGTCGAGCGAGCCGCCTCCGCCGTAGCTTTGCGGCTGATAGCCTTGCTGGGAGGACTGCTGTTGATAGCTGTAACTCTGCTGCGTGTCTTGAAGGCTCCGGCGGGCCTGTGGCGCTGCGGCTATGCGCTCGACTTCGCGCTGTGTGACAGGCGTGGAGCCGGCATCGCCAATGGCTTCGGGCGGCGTCAATGCGTCCGTGGTGTTGCAGGCAGAGAGCGCGAGGCAAAAGCCGGCGACAGTCAATATTGTCCTGACCTGTCCCATTTGCGCGACGATCCTTCCTCTTGACGGTCTTCCCGTTCAGGATCGTTATCTTACGCCGCTAACGGTTAAGAAATTCGAGCGGGTGGCGGGAGAGGGCCTTCGGGCCTTGCGACGTCGTCAAATAGGTCTGCCCGAGGGTCATCGCAGTGCCGCTGTCGGAGTCCATGATGATCATGTGTACGAAGAGCGACATATTTTCCCCGATCTCCTGCGGGTTGCCCATGTGGAACATCTCGTGCTCCATCCATGAGGGGGAAAAGCGTGCGCCGAGCGAATAGCCGCATGCGTTCAGCCGGTGGCGGGCAAGACCGCGCTCGTCCATAATCTTGGCGTGCATATCGAAAACATCGCCGAACGTATGGCCGGGTTCCAGGATCGTTTCAATCGCCTGAAGAGTCTCCAGGCAGGCGCTATAGAGCTCGCGATGGCGATGGCTCGGATTGCCAATGACGACCGTACGCATCATCGCGGCATGATAATGCGCGTCGACACCAGCCCATTCGAGGGTGAGCTGATCATCCGCATCGAGCTTGCGGCGGCCGGATTTGTAGCGGCAGAGCAGGGCCTCCGGGCCGGAGCCGATGATGAATTCGTTGGCGGGATAATCGCCGCCGCCGGAAAAGACGGCGCCCTGCATGGCCGCCAGGATATCGGCTTCGTCGGCGCCTGGCTTGATAATGGACAATGCTGCATCGAGCGCATCGTCTGCGAGCGTGGCGGCGCGCTCGACGCGGGCAATCTCCGCCGTGCTCTTCGTCAAGCGTAGGCGGCTGACGATATAGGAGGCATCGACAATCTGGCCGAAGCTGGCGAGCTGATGATCGAGCTGGCGGGCGATGTGGCCCGTCATGCCATGGGTATCGTATTCGATGCCGATCCGGGCACCGAGAAGATCGAGATCTGCAAGCAGTTCCCTCAGATCCAGGGTGGGGTCGGCATTGAGGCGATCGACCCAGATGCGAATATCTTTGATGACCGAGGTGAGCTGCGCCTGGCGAAGGTCGGCAGAGCGCGTCAGAAGCGTCATCGATCCGTCTGCCTTGACCAGCAGCGTTTGGAAGAAGCAATAGCCGAACGTATCGTAGCCGGTCAGCCAGTACATGCTCTCCTGCGCGAAGAGCAGCATGGCGTCGAGCTTTTCTTCCTGCATCCTGGCAAGCAGCCGGGCCAGGCGTGCGTCGAATTCGCTGCGGTCGAAATGCAGGGCCATATCAACTCGTCTCCTCGATCGCGATGGCCGAGATCTGCCGGCCGTAGTCCGGCTCCTTCGCATGCGTCGTGCGGCGATAGGAGAAGAAGCGGTCGGAGTCCGGATAGGTGCATAGGTTCAGGCTATCGGCTGTCACGCCCGCCTTGCGCAGGCGGTCGACAGTCAGTGCCGGCAGATTGAACATGGCGTGGCCGGTCCGCTCGGACGGAGCGAAATATTTGGCATAGCTCGGATCGTGGGCGAGAAAACGGTCGACGAATTCAGGGCCGACTTCATAACTCGCCTGGCTGATCGAGGGGCCGAGGCAGGCAATGATTGCCTCACGCTTTGCGCCAAGCGCCTCCATCGCGTCGATGGTGTTTTCAAGCACGCCCGTCAGCGCGCCCTTCCAACCGGCATGAGCGGCGCCGATCACCCGATTTTCCGGATCGGCGAAGAGGATGGGGCCGCAGTCGGCGGCAAGTACGCCGAGCGCTATGCCCGGCGTGGCCGTTACCATCGCGTCGGCCTCGGGGCGATTGCCGTCATAATCTGCGACGATCGTCACGACATCCGGGGAGTGGACCTGATGCACAGTGGCAAGTCGCTGCAGCGGGAGGCCGAACCAATCGGCGACGCGGCGGCGGTTCTCCTGCACATGCTCACGCTCATCTTTCGAGCCGAGTCCCACGTTCAATCCACGATAAATGCCTTCCGAAACGCCGCCGGCACGGGTGAAATAGCCATGGCGAATGCCGGCAGCCTTGGTGGCGCTCAGCAGCGTGCTTGCAATTGGTGTCGGCAACTGGAGCGTCCTTGGTACCTGGTTTAGCCTGTCGTGCGATGAATAACGCAGCCGCGGCGAAGGAGTTCGATTTGGCCGAGATGTTGGCCCAGCCTGACGCGGGCTGTCAATCCGCAGGATCGATGGTCAGGGTTCAGCTGACGGGACGAAAGGGCAGGAGATCGATCGCCGGGCTGGAAACCGCGAGCGCCTTGAAGAGCTCTCCCATCTTGCCTTCACCGGCACCGGCCAGCCTCTCCGCAGCGGCGCGAATGTTTTCCTGAGTTGCCGCATCCTGGTCGCGGCCAAGCGCCGCCGCCCGCTCCAGCAGGCCGAGCCCGATGAGGAAATCTCCCTGGTGACAGCAGCCGTTGATATGCATGCCGGATGCGAGCGCAGTTTGCGCCAGATGCTGGAAATCGACATGGCTGGTCAGATCCGCTTCGCCGGGGTGCTCCAGCGGCGGGTCGTATTCATGCATGCGCACGGCTTGCAGCGTATCGCCGAAACCCGTCGCCATGTGGCCATAGTCGATGGCGAGCGCGGTGCCGCCATGGGCGCTCAGCCTGTCGCAGATCGTCGTCATGACGGCCTGGCGGGCGGGTGCGACTTCGAAAATGGCGCCGATCGGCGGAAGGCCGCCCTCCGGAAGAAATGCGGGATCAAGCGTGGCGACGCCGGTGGTGAACGTCAGCTCGTCGTTGATATCAAGACCGACCGCGCGCTCGCGAAAGCCGTTGGCGGTGCGTATGAATTGGCGAATGGGGATGGCGTCGAAAAGTTCGTTGGCGGCAAGCAGGGTAAAGCCCTCTGGCACCTCGCCGAAATCCGTGTGCCACGAGACCTTCGCGCCGTGTGCCTCGAGAGTTTGCTGCTGAAAGCCTTGCAGGCGCTCGCTGGTTTCGACCAGGTGTACCGTCATGGCGTCATAGAGCTGTGGTGCCAGCTTGCCTATGACGCGCAGCATGTCTGACATCATCGTGCCACGGCCGGGGCCGATCTCGACCAGGCGCACATCCGCCGGCGCCCCATGGCGCTGCCATGCGTGTACCACGAAGACGCCGATCATCTCGCCGAACAGCTGGCTGACTTCAGGCGCGGTGACGAAGTCGCCGGATTGGCCGAAGGGTTCGCGCGTCTTGTAATAACCATGCATCGGATCGGCGAGGCATAGGGAAAAATAATCCGTAATGCTCAGCGGCCCATTCGTGCGGATGATGGCTTTGATCTTTTCACCGAGCGCCGTCGTCATTCTTTGCTTTCGCTAATGCATGATCCGGAAAACCGGGGGCGGTTTTTGCAACGATCACGCGATATTGAACCCAACTTACGCCGTCTGCCCGGCAGCTGCCTGGCGGGCACGAATGACCGCCCAAAGACCGATGGCCACCATCGGCAGCGACAAGACCATGCCCATCGTCAGCCAGTTCGTGCCGAGAAGATAGCCGAGCTGCTCATCAGGCTGACGGAAGAATTCGACAAAAATACGCGAGAAGGCATAGCCAATCACAAAAATGCCGCTGACCGTGCCGGGTTTCTTCAGCGCCAAGGCCCAGCGCGTGAGAATGAAGAGAACAAGGAAGAGGATGATGCCTTCGATGCCGGCCTCATAGAGCTGGCTCGGGTGGCGCGGATCGGGGCCGGCGGGGCAGGCGCCGTTATGGGCGGCAATCACATGCGGGCTGCAAAATACCATCGCCCAGGGAACGTCGGTTACCCGACCCCAGAGTTCGCCATTGATGAAGTTGGCGATGCGGCCGAAGAAAAGCCCGATCGGCGCGACGGCCGCAACGATATCGAACATGCTCCAGGCAGGAATCTGGTTGCGCCTTGCGAACAGGAACATGGCGACGGTCGTGCCGATCAACCCGCCATGGAAGGACATGCCGCCGTTCCAGACCTGGATCGCACGGATGGGATTGGCCAGGACCTGATCGAGATCGTAAAACAGGATATAGCCGATGCGGCCGCCGAGAACGATGCCGAGAGCGACCCAGAGGATGAAGTCATCCAGATGCTGGCGCGTCATCGGGGCGGTATCGTTCAGCCAGAGCTTGCCGTTGTCGACCAGTCGGCGGGCATAGAACCAGCCGAGCAGAATGCCCGCCACATAGGCAAGCCCGTACCAGTGAATCGAGAGCGGTCCCAGAGAAACGGCAATCGGATCGATATCCGGAAACGGCAGGATGGCGGCGAGATTGGCGGATGTCAGCAAGATCGTCAGGCCCGTTGTCGCATGATTCCAGAAAGCACTCTGCCTTTTCGGAATGAGAGCATGCTATATGCAAATGTGCGCGGAACATGGCGTTCGCTGCCGAAACGGTCAAGTCGTTTGTTGTTCGCTGCGTTATCGGGGCTGCGTTGTCCCGTCCTATCTCTATTTGCTTGCATCGACCCCTTGGAAATCTTACCTCAGCACTATCTGGCCCACATCGATGCCTGGCCGTTCAGGGCTGACGGCCGCAAGGAGATTGCTATGAGCACTGGACCGAATCGTATCTTGGATGAATTCGCTAAGCTGATGACCGATGCCGCCGGTGCTGCGCAGGGCGTGCGTCGCGAGATCGAGACCGCTTTCAATGCGCATGCCGAGCGCTGGCTGAACAGCATGGATATCGTCAAGCGCGAGGAATTCGAGGCTGCCCGCGAGATGGCGATCAAGGCGCGCGACGAAAACGAGGCGCTGCTCGCGAGAATCGAAGCGCTCGAAGCAAAGCTGGCTTCGAAGGGCTGACAGGCGAACAATCCTTCGCTGCAGATCGGCGCGGCACGCGTTTGCCGCGCATTTTTTTGCTGAAAATTTTATCAGTTTATCCACCTGTGGACATAGGCAAAAAAGCCAATCGTCAGAGTCGGTTATGACTCCCTTCTGAATAGACGTCGGAAGAGCTGTCCACAGCGCCGTTTCCAAAAACGAAGCTCAGGGGCTGGCAGGCCGGGCATGCCGCTATACACTGATTTTAAATGATGATTCGAAACGGACTTGGTAAGCTCCGGGCAGGGTGGACGCGATAGTCTGGCAGCCGTTCAACATCATCCCGAGGATGTCTCCGGAGTAAAACTGTTTGCGTTCTCTCAGTGTTGGACCACGTGAAAACTGCATTCGTTCCGGTCAAGAAGGTGCTGCATGAGCCTGATGGAAGTGGAAGTCGAACGACAATCGAATCCGGTTGACATGATCGAGTTTGTGGCTGCGAACAACGACTGGTCGTTTGAGCGGTCCGGCGAGGACGAGCTCGCCATGACCGTCGAAGGGAAGTGGACCGATTATCATGTCTCTTTCTCGTGGATGGAAGAATTCGAGGCGCTGCATATCGCCTGCGCTTTCGACGTGAAGGTGCCCGAGCCGCGCGTCAACGAGGTGATCAAGCTGCTGTCCTGCATCAACGGCCAGGTGCTGATGGGGCACTTTGATCTGTGGCGCCAGGAGGACATCGTGATCTTCCGTCAATCGCTGCTGCTCTCGGGCGGCGCGGAGCCTACCAACCGACAGGTGGAAGTGCTGCTTTCCAATGCGCTTGACACCTGCGAAGCATATTATCAGGCTTTCCAGTTCGTGGTGTGGTCCGGCCTCGATGCCAACCGCGCGATGGAAGCGGTGCTTTTCGAAACGGTAGGCGAAGCGTGATATGACGAGCGAACATTCCGCCAGTACACTTGCATCCTCCGGGCCGATCATCCTGATCGGCGCCGGCAATATGGGTGGCGCGCTGCTGACGGGATGGTTGAAGAACGGGGTGCCGGGATCCTCGGTGATCGTCGTCGATCCCAATCCGTCCGAACCAATGCGGCAGATGATTGCGGATGCCGGCGCGAGCCATGCCACCGGCGTCCCCGCGGGTGTGACGGCGGGTGTCCTCTTCGTTGCCGTCAAACCTCAGGTCATGGATGAGGTTCTGCCGTCGTTCAAAGCCGTTATGGATGAAAACACGGTGGTGGTGTCCATCGCCGCCGGCAAGACGATCGCCTCGCTTGAGAAGCACCTGGGCGATGCTGCGATGGTGCGGGCGATGCCCAATACGCCTGCCATGGTCGGGCGCGGCGTCACCGGCGCCTTTGCCAATGCCAGGGTCGACGAGCGCCAACGGCAGCTGGTTCAGAACCTCCTGAAGGTGTCCGGTCCGGTCGAATGGGTGCCGGGAGAAGCTGATATCGATTCGGTGACGGCAGTTTCAGGCAGCGGGCCTGCCTATGTTTTCTATCTCGTCGAATGCATGGCGGAGGCGGGGCGCAAGCTCGGCCTGCAGGCGGACCTCGCTATGCGGCTTGCACGGGAGACTGTCGCGGGGGCTGGTGAATTGCTCCATCAGTCCCCCGATGACGCCTCGCGCCTGCGTCAGAACGTAACCTCGCCCGGCGGCACGACTGCTGCTGCGCTGGGTGTTTTGATGGCAGAAGACGGCATGCAGCCTCTGTTCGATGCGGCGCTCGAAGCGGCCCGCAAACGGGCTCAGGAACTGGCCGGCTAGAGCAATTGCAGGAAAAGTGCGCAGCGGTTTTCAGTCCGGAATTGCGTAAAAAAAGCTAGAACGGTTCAGCGCTTCTCTGAAACGCTGAACCGTTCTAGTTTTCTACAAGAAAGGCAGAGGTATGACGGAAGAAATCACCTACGGGGATTTCGAGCGGGTGGATATTCGCGTCGGGACGATCATCGAGGCCGAGAATTTTCCGGAAGCGCGCAAGCCCGCGTACAAGCTGCGGATCGATTTCGGACCGGAGATCGGCGTCAAGCGCTCGTCCGCGCAGATTGCCGTCCACTACACACCGGAGACGCTTGTCGGCCGGCAGGTGCTCGCCGTGGTCAATTTTCCGCCGCGCCAGATTGGCCCGGTGCGTTCCGAGGTGCTGACCTTGGGTTTCGAGGATGAGGCAGGGGCAATCGTCCTCGCCGCGGTGACGCAGTCGGTGCCGAACGGCAGGAGGATGATGTGAGCTGCGTCCCTTTCGCAATCGAAGGGAAACAGGCTCAGTGAATATCCCTTGAAAGAGGGTCGGTCAGGCTAAAGTGGAGAAATTCTGCTTCGAAGCCTTCGCGATGCGGCGAGCAGAAGGCCGGGCCGACGGATACCTCCTCCAGTGCCGGATCGAACCATGCGAGCCTTGCCATGTGCCACTCGTTCATCCGATCGGTGCGGTACTGAACGAAGAGGGCATCACCGTTGCGTGTTACGCGCGCGGACATGGCGTCGAATTCATGGCCCAGGCGGAAGGCCGACCAGTCGGAATTGCCGTTGGTGACGACGACGCTGAAATGCTTGGCGCCGTCGGTATATTCGATCCCACATTTCATCCAGTGCCCGGCGTCGTGCCGGACCATCAGGCCGGCCTGATCGTAGAGCTCGCGGTAATGTCCGATGAAGGTCACTTCCGCGGTAAAATCGCCGCGGCGGGATTGCCCAAGAAAGTGACCGTTGTCACGATGGAATCCGTAATAGGTTTCCTGCCAGAAGTCGGTCTTGTCGTCGGAGCGCACGAGCAGTCGCCCCTGGTTCATCTCCCAGACCGGGGGCGCGTTCAGCCAATGCATGCCATCGATATCGAGGGGCATAGGGCGTCTCCTCAGGCAGGTATGCGGATGGTGGCGCGCAGGCCACCCAGCGGGCTGTCGCTGAGGGTGACGTTGCCGCCGTGGCTACGGGCGATATCGCGGGCAATGGCGAGACCGAGTCCGGTGCCGGATTTGTCGAGATTGCGAGCGGAATCCAACCGGAAAAATGGCTTGAAGACATCCTCGCGCGCTTCGGGGGGAATGCCCGGGCCATCGTCGTCGAAGACGATCGTCAGCCATTTGGCGCTGTGCTTGGCCTCTATACGCAGGCTCTTGGCATAGCGGCGGCTATTGGTGGCGAGATTGGTGACCAGGCGGGTAAACGCATTCGGGCGAACGGAGATCTCGTCGTCACCCTCGATGGCATAGTCCATGGATTGGCTGTGCAAGGTAAAATCCTGCCGGATCTTCTCAAGGATATCGCTGAGCTTGAACCGGCCGACATCCTCTTCCGCTTCGCCGCGCGCGAAGGCCATGTAGCCCTCGAGCATGCTCTGCATATCCTCGACGTCTTCGTTGAGGCCAACGAGATCGGGATTGTCGCCGACGAGGGCTAGTTGGAGCTTGAAGCGGGTGAGCACCGTGCGCAGATCGTGGCTGACGCCTGACAGCATCGCCGTGCGCTGTTCGAGCTGCCGTTCGATGCGCTCGCGCATGAGGATGAAGGCAAGGCCCGCGCGGCGAACCTCGTCGGCACCTCGAGGGGAATAGTTTTCGAGCCGCTGCCCTTTGCCGAAACTCTCGGCTGCCTGCGCCAAGGCCAGGATCGGCCGGATCTGGCCGCGCAGGAACAGCACGGCGATGCCGATCAGTACCAGCGAGGTGCCGACCATCCAGAGGATGAAGATATGCGTGTTGGAGGCATAGGTCTGGCTGCGCTTGGCAAAGACCCGCAGCACCTTGTCAGGCAGCTTGACGCGGATCTCGACCAGGCTGGAGTTTCCGACTGTGTCGATCCAGAAGGGGAGGTTGATCTGATCTTTTATCTCGTCGCTCAGAATGCTGTCGAGGATTGAGAAGAAAGGCTTGTCGCGCGGCTGCGGCAACTCTCCGCCCGGCTCGATTGATACGCTGAGGTCGAGCTTCTGCCGCGCCATTTGGGTGATGGCGGAATAGTCGGCGTCTTGCGGATAGGTTTGGATGATGGTGATGATGGCAGCGATGTCGCGCGTCGTCGCCATCGACAGACGCTGGGTCACCATCTGCCAGTGTCGCTCCATGAAGACGATGGTGACGACGGCCTGCAGGATGATCATCGGCAGGATGAAGATGAGCAGCGAGCGGGCATACAGGCCCGTCGGCAACACATATCGGCGCATCCAGCGCGAAAACCACCGAAGCCCGTTGGACGGCGTGTGATCCTGCTCGCGTCTGATTGAATCGAATGTCACCATCGCCGCTGATCCTGGAAGCCGAGCTTAGTCTATGCTCAGGCGGTAGCCGATGCCACGCACCGTCTGCAGCCAGATAGGGTTGGCCGGGTCGTCTTCAATCTTGCGGCGCAACCGGTTGATCTGGACGTCGATGGTTCGCTCGCCGACTTCGGCTTCGTTGCCGATGAGTTCGTGGCGCGGGATGGTCTCGCCGGCGCGCTTGGCGAAGAGCAGCATGATTTCCTGTTCCCGGTCCGTCAGCCGAATGAGCTCGGCGGCCTTCTTCAATTCCTTGCGGGTCAGGGAGAACGTATAGGGCCCGAACATCACAAGCTCGATCTTGGGGGAATCGGCCGGCATATTGCGGCGCAGGATGTTGTTGACCCGCAGCACCAGTTCGCGTGGATCGAAGGGCTTCGGCAGGTAATCGTCGGCGCCGGCTTCGAGGCCCGCGATGCGGGAATCGGCCTCAGCCAGCGCCGTCAGCATGATGATTGGGATGTTCTTTATGGCCCGCAGGCTCGAGGTCAGCGAGATGCCGGATTCTCCAGGCATCATCACGTCCATGATGATGAGATCGAAATCGAGACCTTCAAGCTTGCGGCGCGCTTCGGCGCCATCTGCCGCCGCTGTTACGCGAAAACCCTTTTCCATAAGGTAGCGATTGAGAAGGGCGCGGATGCGCGTATCGTCGTCCACGACCAGAAGATGTGCCGCATCGTCCGAAATAACTGTTTTCGTCGTCGTCATTCGATCCGTCTCGATCCTGTCCTACCCGTTGATCGACATGAGGCATTCCGCGCGGTCTGTGGCTGGAACTGCCGTCACTTCTCCGTTTGCATCCCCCTCAGAAAACGCTTTACGCTTGCGCGTGTCGCCTCCGATGCGCCCTCGAATGCCCGTTCAATACGGCGCGATTGCGGCTCCGCCAGTGCCAGCGCCAGATCGCGGCCGGCTTGCGTCGGATAGAGCTTACGCTGTCGCCGGTCCTCGGGACCCGCGACCTGGCGAATATAACCCGAATCTATCAATTGTTTGAGAACCCGCGCCAAACTCTGTTTGGTGATCTGCAATGTTTCCAGAAGGTCCGCAACCGTCATGCCGGGTTCGCGGTTAACGAAATGCACGACGCGGTGATGAGCCCGTCCAAAACCGCTCTTGACAAGGATCTGATCCGGATCCGATACGAAATCGCGGTAGGCGAAGAAAAGCAGCTCGATGATCTCGAAATCGATGCTCCCCGCATTCTGCATCGGCGTTGCCAACAACTCCGCCTTTGCCGCGTTTTGGCTCATCTGTCGTGGCACTATAGCATTTCCTTTTTATTTTTGGGACATTTGCGAAATTTACGCAAAAATATGTCAGCGCTATTGACGTAATTTTACGCCATCGGCTGCTTCCGCACAATGCCGCGCGGTTCAAAGAGATTATTGTATCGGGAAATTAAGTGCCGTTCCGGCAAAACTCCAACATATTTTGGGCGATCCTTGCCGCCTCTTGGATAAAGTCTCGTGGCGAGAGCGGTTAGTCGCCGAACGCAATGTCGTTTCGAACACATATGCCCTTGTGGGAGGCGCGACGGAAAGAGAGCGTCTTCCACAGGGGAACCGCATCGACAGAGCGATCACATTTGGGACAGCAAGTGCGCCAGCCATATCAAGCTTCTGCGTCATCACAGGGGGGCGCGCAGAGACGCGAAGCAAGTCGCAGCTCGGAAACGGATTTGATGGGATCCGCAGAGGCCGAACATGCCATCCGACCTCTGCGATCCGATTTTTACGACTTGCGGCCGAGAACTGCGCCAACGATCGCCGAAAGCACACCGCCGGCGATCAGCGAGGATATGCCTTGCGCTATCAGGCCGGTGAGGGCTTCGCTGCCGATCAGGTTGAGGATGAAACCGCCGCCGAGCCCGCCAATGGCGCCGGCGATCGTTCTAGCGATAAGATTGACGCCGTCCTGCTTCAGAACGGCGCTTGCGGCATTGCCGCCGATAGCGCCCGCTATCAATTGCGTGATGATAGGCCCTAGACTTCCCATGATTGCCCTTCTCCCATAATTCCGGAGACGCTTCCGGATGCCCTCTCGTCGCGTCCCGGATCGATGCCTGGGAGCGGCGATAATCCTCACTGGTATTAGGATTACATCATGCACTGTTCGGTGGAAATAGAAGAGCAACTCAAACGGGAGAATTCCCTGATAATTCCGGGGGAAATCCGCTTTGGAGGCATGCGGCCTTCCGGCCGCATGCGAATTTCGCCATTTTGCTCAGCTTCCTAAGCGAATCATTGATAGACGTAGACGATACGGCGCGTGCCGGGATCGACCAGCACCGGTTGGTGGTTCACTTCGACATAGCTGTATTGATAGTCTGGAATGCGGTGCACTTCGATGCTTTGCGGAACTGTGGCGCCGACGACGACATTGCCATTCAGCTGGACCGTATCGACCGGATTGTCGTCGATATAGTCTCGGATTTCGTCAGGTGGAGTGATTGCGACGATATCGCCGCCGTTCCCAACGGGACCGAGCAGTTGGTCGTTAGGGCCGGGCTGTGCGGCCTGGATGCTTCCGGTTCGAATGGTATCCGTTTGCTCGTAGGTGATCGTGGGGATGCCGAGATCGTCGAGATTATCCTGGACGACGACCTGCGCACCATTTTGTTCGACGCTGAGATATTCCGCGTAAACCCAGCCGCGCATGCCATTGACGTCGACCCGGCACCAGCGACTGCCCTCGACGCAGCCATCCAGCGTCGCTTGGGAGCCGCGCGTCGCGACGCCAACCGTCGGGAACTCGGCGCCTGGCCCGGAGCGCACTTCAATGTCGCTCGCGGTCGTAGCGGACATCTCGGCCTGCGCCAGGCCAGCGCTGCCGACGAGGGCGAGGCCGGCCAGGAGTAGATTTCTCTTCAAGGACATTGGTTCACTCCTTCTGCCTTTAAAGACATAGCCTCAACGTATCGCGCGCGTCTCTGTTCCGATCGACACGGTTTGACCTTGCTGCTGGCTGGAAACCGGATCCAATAAGGGTCGGAATTATTTGCCTATTTTCGGATTCAACGATGTGGGGGATCTCGTGTGCCGGGCACTTGCAGACTGCCGGGGGCTGTTTTGCGCGGAGTTTGCCGCTATACCGGCAACTCGACATTCAAACAGACGAGGCACTTCATGGGCATGCTCCAGGCCGGCATCATTCCGGTGACCCCTTTCGAACAGAATTGCACCATCCTGTTCGACCCGGACACGAAGGAAGGCGTCGTTGTCGATCCCGGTGGCGATGTCGACGTTATCCTGCAGACGGTGCGCGAGAATGGCATCACCCTGAAGGCCATCTGGCTGACGCACGGACATATCGATCACGCCGGCGGCGCCGACGAGGTTCGCGAGGCGCTTGGCATCGAGGTGATCGGCCCGCATGAGGACGATCGTTTCCTGCTTGAGGATCTCGAGGCCAAGGGCAAGATGTTCAACATCGACGGCGTGCGCAACGTGGTGCCCGATCGCTTTCTGAAGGAGGGCGATAAGGTTTCCTTCGGTGAGCACGAGTTCGAGGTTTTCCATTGCCCCGGCCATGCGCCCGGCCATGTCATCTATTTCAACCGGAAGCAGGGCTTTGCCCATCTTGGCGACGTGCTTTTCAGCGGCTCGATCGGGAGAACGGATTTGCCGGGCGGCAATCACCAACAGTTGCTGGATTCGATTCGCGACAAGGTCTTCCCGCTGGGCGATGAGGTCGGCTTCATCTGCGGTCATGGGCCGGGCAGCCGGATCGGCGACGAGCGTCGCACCAATCCTTTCCTGCGCGGGCTATGAACAGAAAAAGCGCCGCATGAGGGCGCGGCGCTTTTCCGATAATTCGGCGGCTTGCAGGTTCGGGCTCAGTCGGCCGCGCAGAAATGGCGCATGCCGTCATAGCCGACATAGGTGCCGCTGCGACCGTCGAAGCTTCTGTAGCGATCGTAGCAATAGCGCATCCATGCCGAAGACCACGGACGCAGGCCGGAAGCCGTCGGCGGCGCATAATAGCTGACATCCCGCTCGACATAGACGCGGCGCGGCGCTGGGCGATAATAGTAGGCCGGGGGAGGTGCATCGTAGCCGGGATCGGCGTAGACGGGCGCTGGCTCGACATAGCGCGGCTGGCTGGCGATCGCAGAGCCGACGATCAGGCCTGTTGCGAGCCCGGCAGCGCCGAGCGCCCAACCATCGTGGTCGCGATGGCGCCAATATTCATCAGCGGACGCGGCGCTCATGGAAGTTACCGTCAATGCCGCGGCTACAGCGGACATGACGAGAGTTTTGCCGAGTATGGTCATTGGCCTATCCTCTAACGAAGCGGGACAATCGTCATTCCCGCTTTTTTATAACAGGCAAACTATACGCGACAAACTGAATGGAGACTGAATGACAAAACCCGGCATTGCTGCCGGGCCTCAACTCGAATGATAACCGCAAGGTCTCAGCCGGCAATCTGCAGATTGACGGCCTTCGGTCCCTTGCCGCGGCGATCCGGTTCCGTGTCGAAGCTTACCTTCTGGTTTTCCGACAATCCTGCCAGGCCGGAAGCCTGAACTGCAGAAATGTGTACAAAGATGTCTGCGCCACCCTTGTCCGGTTTGATAAAACCGAAGCCCTTATCGGTATTGAAAAACTTTACAGTGCCAGTCTCGGCCATGCCTCAGGTCCTTTTCTCTCTGCCCACCATCCACACGGGCAGCATTACTGTGTTGCCCCTGCGGGCGCTTGCAGGCAGTTCTCGAAATTGTAAGGAAAAGGTCCCCTATACCTCGGCATGGTCTCGATGCGATGTTTGCCACCCCGCATTTTGACCAGGCTGACCGGAATATCAGCGTCTCCGGCGCGCAATTCTATTAGGACTTCCCATGCTCTAAAAATGCCCGAACATCGTTGAGAGTGCTGTGTTTATTGGGAATTGGCAAGCAAAAGTTTTTTAACGTATCGCTGGGAACACAGTTCGGTAATGCGACTGTGCTAACGCGATTCGCAAGTTTTCTCACTTTCGGACAAGTTTCTAAGGTTTTTGCATCGTTCGCGATATAGTTTTGGCGAAATTTTCCCAAATTGGCCGGCGCGAACGTCGGTTTGCGATTGTTCAAAAAAATTTCAAAAACTGTCGCAGAGAGACAGCCATAGCGCGCATTTCAGGCCGTCGCATTGCGTCTGCGAACCAATTCGGGCACCAGTTCAACGGCGAGCATCGCTGCGAACATCAGGGCACAGCCGGCATAGCCGACCGGTCCCATGGTCTCGCCCAGGAACAACGCACCCAGGGATGCGCCGAACAAGGCTTCCGAAGAAAGGAAGATCGCTGCCTGTGGCGCAGTCGTATAGCGCTGACCGATCACCTGCAGAGCGAAGGCCAGACCCGACGAAAAGATGCCGACATAGAGGATCTCGCCCAGCGCTGCGCGGATGGCGGCGATGCTAATCGGCTCGATGGCGGCTGCGACAGCAAGGGCGAGCACGGCGGTAACCGCGAATTGCATGGCGGATATGGCGAGCGGTCGGCCGGTTTCGTTGACGGCGGAGCCGGCGAGGGTGATTTGGGCCGCCCAGAACAGCGCGCAGATAACGGTCAGGAAATCGCCGTCCGTCAGGCGCGAGAAGGAGCCACCCGACAGCAGGTAGATGCCGCAGAGCGCCATGAGCGCTGCCGGCCAGATGATCCAATGCGGTGCGCGGCGCAGGAAGACGACGGCAATCAGTGGCACGAAGACCACGTAGAGGCCGGTGATGAAGCTGGAATTCGTCACCGTCGTCGTCAAGAGCCCGAGCTGCTGGGTTGCAGCACCTCCGAAGAGGGTGATGCCGATCAGTGCGAGGAGGAGCCAGTTGCGCGATGTCAGCGGTTTGGCTGCTTTTCTGCTTTCCATCCACACGAAGGGCAGGACGACCATGGTGGCCACGGCGAAGCGCAGGCCGATGAACCAGAGGGGGCCGATCGCCTTCATCGCCGTCGATTGCGCAACGAAGCCGCCGCCCCAGATCGCGGCAGCAAGCAACAACAACAAATTCGCCTGTATGCGAGACATCTGCATCCTGCGGGAAGGGGAGGAAAGTTGAGGTGACCGTTAGCAGTTGCTTTTGCGTGCGGCAAGGGTGAAAGGCGTCGCAGATGACCAGCCCGCGACGCTTAATCCGCTGCTCTGGAAACCCGCAGAAGGACGCCGTTATCCTCGTCCGTCGTGATCAGAAGCGCGCCGTCGGGCGCGACGACGATGTCACGCATACGGCCGAATTTGTCCTCGAACATGCGTTCCCGTTCGGTGATCTTGCCGCTGCCATCGCGGTCGAGGCGCGACAGCAGCTGGAATTTCAGCGCAGTGACCAAGAAGGCGCCGTTCCATTCCGGAAACATTTTGCCGCGATAGACGGCAATTCCGCCGGGAGCGATCGAGGGATCCCAATAGAAAAGCGGCTGCTCCATGCCCTTCTTCGCTGTGCCGATGCCGATCTTCGTACCGTCATAATTGGTGCCGTAGGAGATGACCGGCCAGCCGTAGTTCTTGCCGGCTTCGGGCGTATTGATCTCATCGCCACCCTTGGCGCCGCGCTCGGACGTGTAGAGCTTGTTCGTCTCGCGGTCGAAGGTGATGCCCTGCGGATTGCGATGGCCCTTCGACCAGATTTCCGGCAGGGCGCGTTTGCCGTCCTTGAACGGATTATCGGCAGGGACGCTGCCGTCGGCCCCGATATGGATGATGGAGCCGGCGTCGTCCTGAAAATCCTGGGCACGGTCCTGTTCGCCGCGATCGCCGAGGCTGACGAAGAGGCTGCCGTCCCTGGCGATGGCAATGCGTGAGCCATATTGGATATTGCCGCCCGACAGCTTGTTCATCAGGAAGATACGCTTCACATCGGTCAGCTGTTTTTCATCCGATGACAGTCTTGCGCGAAAGACAGCTGTGCCGCTGCCGCCGTCCCCCGCCACTGAGGCGGTGAAATAAAGGGTTCGATTGCTGCTGAATTTCGGATCGAGTTCGATGTCCAAGAGGCCACCCTGTCCGCGGGCATAGACTTTGGGCAATCCCGTGAGGGCGGGCGATATCTTGCCGTCGCGGACAAGGCGCAGGCGGCCGGGCCGTTCGGTGACGAGATAGGCACCATCCGGTAGCACGGCGACCGCCCAAGGGTGTTCGAGCCCGGCGGCAACCGTCTCGACCTTGACTGTCACCTTTTGCGTCTTGAAGGTTTGCGGAGTTTCGGCAAAAGCGATGCCGGCCGACAGCAAGATGGATGCCGCGAAGGCAACCGAAATTCCCGTTATTCCCGCGTGCATGTTTCCTGCTCCGCCCCAAAGTATCGTTGCTTTTGCAAGGTGGGTCGAACGACTTGCCGTTCAAGGCCGGGTGCCGCGTCGATAACGTCTTTGTGTTTGCGAATTCGGTGTGGCCATCCGTCTATCCGTAGAGCTATTGAGTGCGTGGAGGCATAGGCCTGTTGACCAAGGGGGCATTGGCATAGGTTCGCGAGAGGCGGCATTTGTGACAAGCTGTTATTTTACAAAGGGAAATCCTGATTCTCCTGAGATGTTGAATCAGGCGCTTCGTAAATTGATTCAAGTTCGCGAGGGGACCATGCGGGACGCTGCTCGGCGGATGAAGGCATGGATGCCAGTCACGAACCGCCGCGGTCACCGCGTTGGCGCTCGAAATTGACATCGAAGAGCTGACCCCCGAAAGCCAGGAAATAAAGCCACTGTGACGCCTTTGCGCTTGAAACGTCGGCCCATATTCGACATAGAGCTTAGCGCAGAAAACTGGTCCGCAGGCTTTCTGCCCACTTCAACCGAATAGGACCGATCACCATGGCCTTTCTTGCCGACGCTCTTTCCCGTGTAAAGCCTTCTGCCACCATCGCCGTTTCTCAGAAAGCGCGCGAGCTGAAAGCAAAAGGACGCGACGTGATCGGCCTCGGCGCCGGTGAACCGGATTTCGATACGCCCGATAATATCAAGACGGCTGCCATCGACGCGATCAATCGCGGCGAGACGAAGTACACGCCGGTCTCGGGCATTCCGGAACTGCGCAAGGCGGTCGCCGCCAAGTTCAAGCGCGAGAACAATCTGGAATATGCTCCCGAGCAGACCATTGTCGGCACGGGCGGCAAACAGATCCTGTTCAACGCCTTCATGGCGACGTTGAACCCCGGCGACGAAGTCATTATCCCGACGCCTTACTGGGTATCCTATCCGGAGATGGTGGCGCTCTGCGGCGGCACCCCAGTTTTCGTCGCGACGACGCAGGCAAACAGCTTCAAGCTGCAGCCGGCCGACCTCGAAAAGGCGATCACGCCGAAGACCAAGTGGTTCATGTTCAACTCGCCGTCCAACCCGTCGGGCGCTGCCTATACGCATGCCGAGCTGAAGGCGCTGACGGACGTGCTGGTCAAGCATCCGCATGTCTGGGTCCTGACCGACGACATGTACGAGCATCTGACCTATGGCGATTTCAAATTCGCCACGCCGGTCGAAGTCGAGCCGAGCCTCTATGACCGCACGCTGACGATGAACGGTGTCTCGAAAGCCTATGCGATGACCGGCTGGCGTATCGGCTATGCCGCCGGCCCGCTGCAGCTCATTAAGGCCATGGACATGATCCAGGGTCAGCAGACCTCGGGTGCGACCTCGATCGCCCAGTGGGCTGCCGTTGAAGCGCTGAACGGTCCGCAGGACTTCATTCCGCGCAACAAGAAGATCTTCGAAGGCCGCCGCGATCTCGTCGTATCGATGCTGAACCAGGCGAAGGGTCTCTCGTGCCCGGTTCCGGAAGGCGCCTTCTACGTCTATCCGTCCTGCGCCGGCCTGATCGGCAAGACGGCTCCGACTGGTAAGGTCATCGAGACGGACGAGGATTTCGTGTCCGAGCTGCTGGAATCGGAAGGCGTTGCCGTCGTGCACGGTTCGGCCTTCGGCCTCGGCCCGAATTTCCGTATCTCCTACGCGACCTCGGAAGAGTTGCTCGAAGAGGCTTGCCGCCGCATCCAGCGCTTCTGCGCAGCCTGCAAGTAAGCAGTCGACGATAAGTCCAACGAAAAGCCCGCCAGAAATGGCGGCCTCAGACCGCTGACAAACCCCGTCATTTTTTGGCGGGGTTTTATTTTGTGTTGAGTTTCGAGGTTGACTGGATGTTTTGAACGGGCCGTTCAGATTCCCTCTGCTTATGCGGGGCTCGGTTGGCTGGCCTTGGTGAGGGCCATTGCGATCTTCTTGATGTTCTGGGCGGCTGCGGCCATCAGGCACTGGCATTGGAC
>NZ_JARWKZ010000057.1:0-33691 GCF_050577975.1 Rhizobium sp. BR 315
CTGCCTTGGATATTTGCCCATGTTACGCTCTCGCCCTTTTGAGGCCGGGCTATGTCCGCGGATCCCGCAGGAACATCTAGCCTACTTCTCGCCTCGTCCAGGCCGCGTCATGCGGCACATATTGATGATTTTTCTTGATAGACTTGGTGGCGGACGTCAATTGCTACACGGATATGGAGAGCAAACTTTGGGGAGTTCGCGTAGATTTGGTAAAGCGTGTGTGAATTTTACACCAATGACTATAGGCAATGCTGGGGAGAACACGCATCACGGATAGTTTCCGGATGCCTTGTCGCAGATGCTTCAGGTCTTGCGGCGCGAGGAAGGCGGACGTACCACGACGCGATGTTCGAGCACAAAACCAGGCTCTTGCTCGCGCAGCACGCCGGACAGACGACAGAAATGCCCGCAGGCATCGCAACGGCACTGGCGGTCACCGCTATCCGCCGCAAAGCCGCGATAATGCATGCGATCGGCCACTCCACAATGCGGGCAGGCGATATCGGGCCGGATCTCCATGCCGAGCCTAACCCTTGATTCCCACTGGCCCGTCGGATCGAGCTCCAGGATCCATTGCCGCGTGCGMTTGATCCAGCGGGTGACTGTCGCCGGCTTGACGCCAAGGATTGCGGCCGCCTCGGTGACGGGCCGCTGCTGCGATAACAGCCGGATGAATTGCTCCAGGTTCTGGAATTTCAAGTTCGATATAGGGGTCCCTGTCGTGCGCCGGAAATGTACGTCGCAGGAAATGCAGCGAAACACCGGCAGGACCGGCCTTGGATGCGCCGCACGCATGGCAAGCACCGTCTCGCCGCCTTGGCAATGAGGACAGCGCGGCGGCGCTTCAGACGATGAGAACAATTCATCGAACTGACCTTGTAGCCAGCCACTGAAGACCTTGTCTTCTGTATCGGGAATTGGCCGATAGTGCCCCATCCGCGGCATCATCGGGTCAAAGGTGCGTTTCGGGGGTACGGCTGTCGTCATCGTCTTCGACACTATCGATCGGTCGTGATGGCGTCCACGCTGGCCGGGAGGATATCCCACGCAGACTTATTCTTTGCCATGGCGTCCACCGTGGCTTTTGCTTACCAACGCAGCAACGTGTTGGCGACGAGATGCCCTGAGTCGTGCCTGTTGACCGTCCCGCCAAGGACATCCCAATAACCCATGTCGAAATTGACATTGCCACCCGCGAGCTTAGCGCCTGCGGTCCAGCCGAGCATGTCGCCGCCTTCGATGCGATAGCGCGCCTGCGAGGCGATTTTAACGTACACTGTCAAATGATGTCCGGCCTGAGAGATCGGCGACGTTTTGTGCCGGAGATATGGGTAGCACTTTCGCTTTTTGGCGAGATATGATGGTATTGCGCGAACAGTTGCCCTCCGGCAATCAAGATAACGCTGGCGACAGGTGGTAAAAAAATCGCGCCCTCGACCAACTCCGATCGCCAGATCCGGATATGAGCCTGTCGTTTCCCTTTGACATTTCCGGACATTCTCAGCGATCAACACCTAGGGCACGGCTGATTTTTCGACGTTGACGCTCAGCAATAATCTCTTCTGCCCTGTCTACAGCGACGGCACGCTGGACTGTACGCATTTGCCCAAGGATGGCTTTGAAGGCCGATTGCTGAGATTTTGAGACCATGTTGGTAACACCAGCCTCGTTGCGTGAAATTGCACCAGGTCCGAAGCGAGCATCAAGTGCCTTACTGATAAAGGCAAATTCCTGCCGGACATCCGGTGGTAGCGAGCGGACGAGTCTGGTCAGCTCACGCGGATTCCTCTCCGTCTCGGACGTGATGTGTCGCAGCTCAGTCTGGGCAATTCTCGTCAACGCTGGAATAGGTACTGCCATCCGCTCCCGCTCAATCATGACCGCCGATTTTTCGTTCTCAAAAGCGCTCAAGTAATATCGACCGAGAGAGTGAATATCAGCACTAACTGCCTCAGCCGCCTGCAGCGCTTTCCTGCGCTCGCGACCACCGGCGAGCAGCCTATCCATCATCCTGCCGCTGCCGCGCAGGGCGCCATAGGCAGCCGGTTCTGTGGCAACGGCACGCGCAATGCGCTCAGGGTTGATCTGCTTACGAACCAGATCTTCGATCGTCGCCACGGCGGCTGCGGGGTCGCGCCAGATCACGGACGCGGTGGCAGCGAGTGTTGCTCTTGCCTGTTTGTAATGCTCAGTCTCGCTCACGCGCATCCGCGCCTCCTCATCGAGGTTCGCCTTGAATTTCGTGACCGCCGGCAACATCGCAGGTATGGTGTTGAGGTTGTCGGAGGTCGCCGCGGCGGCGATCATGAGAGAATCCCGTTGCTTAGCGAGCTCGGCGGCGAAGCGTTTGACAGCAGCAAATATCGCGATCAACTCGGTCCACTTTTCCTTCCCAATCGCTTCCGGCATGCCCATCGCGATATCGCGTTTTGCGAACTGATCAGTCTTTTCCGTAAATGCATCCCATCCGAACCGGCGGCTCAAGGCTTCACTCACCGCATTGATCTCCTGAACGACGAAGCGATCCTCCGCGGCAAGGCGAAATGCTGTGCGGTATGCTTCCTGCCCCCCCTTCTGTCGGATCGCTTCGACCTCTGCGAGCCGTCCTCTCGCTCTGTCGGAAAGGCCTGCCACTGTGACCTCCATGGACAACCGACGCCTTCGTTCGCGACCGTCGAACCAATCCGCCTGCTTACGAAATTCAATTGCGTGCGCCCGTGCAAGAACCGCCAATTCGGGCACCGCCGCCAAGGCGGCGGCCCTCTTCGCTCGATCACCGCGGCGGTCGATCAGCTTGTTGCTGCCATGCAACGCACCTAGGCTTTGCGGAGAGCGTGACAACCGGTCCGCAATGATGCCTGGATCCTGCGCGAGGTTCCATGATTGTTCGTTCAGACGGGAAAGCGCTCTATCTGGCTCACGATAGATTCGCTCAAGCAGCGAACGCAGGATCGCTTCTCCTTCCTTCCATTGAGGAGATGCGAGTTGGGCGAGACGCGCATCTTCCGCAATCGATGGGGAGATGGATTTCACTGCGGGCAGTAGATCGGAAGCATCCGCCACCGGAGCGAGCAACGCGCCTTTATCCTGGGTTGCGTGGATGGCGGTGTTTCGACCCGAAGTTTCGATCGTGGTGCCGAAGGCGACGTTCGCCCGCTGCCAGAGCCGCGCTAGATGATCACGTTGTTCGGCAAGCCAATTGGATAGACGCCCAGCCTGTGCTTCGACGGCGTGACTATAATCCGCGATAGTGTCGATGCCGCGCAGCCGTGCGAAGTCGAAAGCCACGGATCGATAAGACGCCTCATTTTCGAAATCGAGCGTCGTCGTCTTTTCGCCGGAGCGCGACAGCCGTTCGACTAATTGCGCGAAGAGCGCTGGTCCGTGATGTTTGGCGGCAACCTGCTCCATCCGATCCTCGGCGTTTTGAATTGAATCCGCTGTCCAGATATTGCGTTCGACAACACGATCCTCAAAGCGCTTCGCGCCCGTTTCCTCATCAATGACAGGCACTTTGACGGTAACTTTTTCAGTTCCATCCTTGCGCAGGGTCGCGGTATCGCCGACCCCCACGCCGGCATCCTCAAGCGCCTTGGGCAGATTGACGCCCCAAAGTCGATGCGTGGTTCCATCGTCCGTTTTGACGTCAACATAAGGAGAAGGACCCACGTCGTCCTGCTTGCGAAACTTCGCGAGACCGGTTTCAACAAGCTCGCCGGTGATACCGGCGGCATGTTCGACGCGTGCCGTCTTGCCCCATTCCAGCTTTGGCTGAAAATCTTCCAGTGCCGCATAAAGATCGACACGCTCGCGATGACGCGTCATGGCAACATAGGTCAGGTGTCGGTCCATCATCCCGGTTGCCAGCACAAAAGCGCGGTCGAAGGTCGATCCTTGGGTCTTGTGAATCGTTGCGGCGTAGCCATGGTCAACATTGCGATAAGTGTCTTCCGCGAACATGACATCCCGACCATTATCCAACCGAACGAAAAGGAATGGTTCCCCACCTCGATCCGTTGTCGATATCACCGTTCCAAACATGCCGTTCTTGACATGCTGAACGGTTAGATGAGGGGCCTTCGGTTCGACGAAACGCGCATTTTCCAGAAAGATGATCCGGTCGCCCACGGAGAACTCACGTCTGCCGCGCTCGGTGCGAAACGACCTACCCTCCCCAAGCGCATCCTGGTGCAACATAACCGCACGGATTGCGTCGTTGAGGCGCATCACATCGCTATTGGTGTGGGCGAGAACCATCAACTCGTCGCCACGCAGCTTACGACCCTCAACCTCCGCCTTGGCGATGGCATCAATGCGAGCGTTGGCCCAATCGGAGACGATCCGTTGAACCGCATCGCTCCGCGTGTCACTTTCGAGGAGATGGCCGTGGGCGCTGTAGACACTCAAGGCTTCCTCAACCTTTCCGCGGGCGAACAGACGAGATGCATCTCGCGCCCATCCGTGTCTCTGGCGGCGAACGCCAACCAATTCAGCAAAGCCGATGCGCTCGACGATGGCACGGAAGGAAGCTCCCGCCTGGATCGGCTGAAGTTGCATTGCGTCGCCCACAAGAACCACTTTCGCGCCGGCATCCTCGATGCGTTTGAGAAGAAGCATCATCTGTTCCGACGATACCATACCAGCTTCGTCTAGAACCAACACGTCGCCCTTCTGCAACGGGTCATATCCGTGCTTCCAGGCAAGCTCCCAAGCGGCAATCGTTCGTGAGCGGATCCCCGAGCTACCATGCAATGCCTCCGCCGCCTTGCCGGCTAATGCTGCTCCGAGGACGCGTCTGCCTTCCCCTTCCCAAGCGATTCGGGCCACACTCAGCAATGTCGATTTGCCGGTGCCGGCAGGGCCAACGACCGCAGTGATAGCATCATCGGCAGTGATGTGCCGAACCGCGTCGACCTGCTCAGTGTCGAGGCGAATGGCCTTGTCTGGTGCTGCCTCAATCTCAACTATCGCAGCATCAACTTGGGATGACGATACCGCGAAGCCACCGATGTTCAAGAGGTTGAATGCCGACCGCGCCATATGGAATTCGGTCTTGATCATCGCGCGCGTAGTGAAGATCGCCGGCAGCTCGACCCCACCGGTTTCCGCACTCATCTGCTGTGGCCGCAGTATCACCAAATCATCCGACGCCATCAGTTTCGCGCGGATATTGGCAAAAACGATTGGATCATCAACATGGCGGTGCAGGGCGCGGGCGATCTCGGTTTCATCGAAAGTCGAGCGCTCGTTGCTGAGTTGCCTAAGCAGTAGGCCGGGGTCGGCGGCGAGACGATCCGCCGTCTCGTAACGCTGCGCCAATGCTGCCGGGGCGAAATAAACATCGGCTCCTCTGCGTAGACGCGCGGTACGGGCTGGACCGAGATGGCGCTGCCCCATTCCCCGCAACCCCTGCTCCTCGTAGGAGCGGCCGTCTATACGGATATCGTGACCGGCAAGTGCCAGATGGTGCGTTACCGTTTCAGCCCAGGCAAGTTTCCACTCCTCCATCGTTGCCTTGTTGCCCGCCCACGGACGGTAAATGATTCTTCCTTTCGGCTTGTCGGGCGCTTTGAGGCGCAACGGTTCACCGCTGTTGTCAACGATAGCGACGTGCTTCAGGCCGAATCCTTCCGCCGTCAGTGGACGCAGCGTGGTCATGACGTGGACGTGCGGATTACCCTTCTTGTCGTGATAAACCCAGTCGGCCACCATCCCGCGCGACACCAGGTTCTCGCGAACGAAGTCGCGCACCAGTGCGACATTTTCCTTCCTGCTGAGCTCGTTTGGAAGCGCAAGGATGATCTCGCGGGCCAATTGTGCATCACGCCGAGTCTCAAAACAATCGACGGCATTCCAAAGCGCTTCGCTGGCGCCGGCAACCGATCGTCCGTCGATCACAATTCGCAACCATGCCGGTGTATCGTCAGGCAGAGCGAGTTCCTCATGAATGAGTTCGTCCGCCCCTGCGGAGTAGTGGAACTTAGTACCCACCTGCTCGTCCATCATCTTGGTGCGATGACGATAGGCAGCGGCTGAGACGATGCTCTGTCCCGCTCCGCGGCTGATCAATTTCGCTCTCAAAAACATAATAGCCAAATTTGACTCCCTTCTTTCGGGCTCGCCGGCACTGCAGCAAATATCGAGGTATTTGGCGAAAAGACCTCGGATGAGACCAATTTTCATGCATGCATTCCATTTTTCTACATTACTCGACCCAGTTTGACTACCGTATTTAAATCAGTATAAAAGATGCAATCAAAGTCGACCCTGATGGAAGAAAGGACAGACATGCGTGCAAGAACCACGGTCTCCGAGATCGACACACAGATCGAGCTGCTCAGGGAGAAACGCAAAAACGTAGTCGCCAAGGCCAATGAACGTTTCGCTAGCGCGGCACTGCGGGCCGGTCTCGCCGAGCTGGACATTTCCGACGCCGAGCTCGACGACGTCCTCGCCCAGATCACGGCGCGATTTCGCGATGGCGAAAAAAGGACGACCGGCGAATCCGCTTAAGAGGCTGGATCAGCGGATTGTGCTTCTCGAACGAAGGCAGCAACGCGACATGACGAACTATCGCAAGCGCGAAACACGCGACAAGATCATCTTCGGCGGATTGATCATCAAGGCTGGCTTAAGAAAAGCCGATCGCGCATTCCTACTCGGCGCGCTGATCGAGGCAAGCCGGATTCCGCCAGATACGGAACAATATCGCCAGCTACATAAGATTGGTATGGAAGCGTTCCGGAACGACGCACGCATGACCAATTCAGAAAGCAAAGATCTAACATGACGGTGTTGAGTTTGGCGAGATCTTGACCCCTGATTACAATTTTGCGCTAACCCTTCTGGACGGATCTAATTCCTTGAAAAGATCGATGGTTCGAAGACGGGGTTGGGTCATGACGAAACGCAAAACCGGGTTGAACCTTCACGCAACTCAACATTGAGGAGTTCGAATGGGGCCGATCAGCGAACGGGTCAGCGCATCAACAAGAATTGGTACGATGGGAGATTTTCATATTTGAAACTATCACGTATCTGAAATACGCGATAGTTTCAATTTCCTTGTAATTTCAAAAGCGCTGATGTAACTTTCCCGTATTTCAGATACGTGAAAGTTACATGGATGCCCCTTCATCTCGTCGGCGAAAACATTGATAAAATGCGTGGTCACCGCCAAGCGGAGGCCGGCAAGCTCGTGCAGCTCATGCGCGGCATCTATGTCGATGCTGACGACGATATAGACCAGACAATACGGACCCATGCTGTACGCATCGCCAAATATCTCTATCCGAATGCCTATCTGTCGGCCGCCAGCGCCGTCCTGCTTGGCCCGATGCGCGATGGCCGCCTATTCCTGACTGGCCGCCGTGTGCAGCGACAGCATATCAGGACACTCGAAATCATCCAGAACAAAGCGCCGGACCACCCTTCCATCGCGCAAGCGGCGGTCGGCGACGACATGGGCGAGTTGCGCGTGGACGTGTCTTCGCTGCGCCAGCGTTTTCTGGAAGCCTTCCGCATCCGTAGTGAACATGCGGCCTCGTTCGACGAAGACATGAAAGAGGCAATCGCCGCGCGGCTGATCGAAGAATACGGCAGTCCGGACAACGCAGCCGATGCAGTCTTCAAGCTTGCTCGCGACAATGACTGGCTTGCCGAAGGGAGTGCTGCTGAACGTTTCCTCAAACGGAAGCCTGCGCCCGCCGTTGCCGTTACCAACCAGGCAGCACTTGACCTGATCGTGGCCTGGCACGGGGCGCCGATCGGCAATCTGGCGCATGATGGCTTCGAATGGCGATGGAAGGCGTCCGATCCGGATGGTCCGCCGCTTGTGCGCCAGACCACGCCCGGCAGATTGCCGCCCTTCATTGAATCGCTGCTGCCGGAAGGCTGGCTCAACCGGGTGCTGAACAGCCCGGACGAGCGGGCGGAACTGCGAACCGGCAAGCGCTACATGTCGAATATCACCATTGTAGAGCGGCTAAGTGAGCTGGCGGCTCTGCCGCCCGATATTCTGCTGACCAGACTGATTAGCTTCACGGCAGATCACCTGTTCACGGGGACCTATGCCGGTCCCGGCCGCGGCGATATCCAGGACACGTTCGAACAGAACCTGGCAAAAATCTTCGCGACGGGCGCGACACCGCGACTGTCGGGTGTGCAGATCAAGGCGCCGATGTTCCTCGATGCGGACGGCGCCCTCATACCCAGCACTAACAAGCCGTTCACGCACATTCTGAAACCCGCCGGCACATCAGGGTTCGAGGCGCTGCCAGCAATCGAATGGCAATCCATGGCGCTTGGCCGGGCGGCCGGATTCATCGTGCCCGCCATTGCGCTCGTCGCTATGCCGGATGGAATGCCGCATGCGCTTGCGGTTGAACGATTCGATATCCGCACCAGCCTTGACGATATCCGCCGTCTGGCGCTTGAGGACATGACGTCCGTTCTGGGTGTGCGAGCGGAAGACAAATACACGGGCACCGTGGAACGGATCGCGGTCGCCCTGCGTCCGCTTTCCACCGACGCTGACGCGGACCTGCTGCTGGTCTTGCGGCGGGCGCTGTTTGCCTGGCTGATCGCAGACGGCGATATGCACTTGAAGAACATGGCCCTGCTGAAAATCGCAGAGCCAGGGCGAGGAGATTTCAGTTACGTCCGCATGGCGCCGCTATACGATGCGGTAACGACACGGGTTTTTCCGAACCTGCAGAACGACCATATGGCGCTTAAAATAAACGGCAAAGACGAACGGCTGAAGAGAACGGATTTCAGGCGCTTTGCGGCGACGGCCGGTATCCCGGTGACGGCCGCGGATAGCGCTATGGATGAACTGGTAGCGGCGCTGGCGCGTGGCTTGGATGATCTTGTTCTGCCGGAGCCGCTGACAGACGGGTCAGCCGTCGCTGAACGGGCAGCACAGATGCGTGAGATCGTCCGCGAGCGCCTGGCCGGTTTTGGATAGCGTCGGGTAAACAGCCGGTCCGCTGTATTGCAATCGAATGCAGTTGCGAGGAATCGAACTTATAACCCGGCAATTGCCGGGAATATGGCGCGCGAGGAACTGGCCGACACGCTCATGGTCGATCAGGTCGTCATCGATGATTTCGACGCTGCATATTGTTTGGGTCTGATCGGAGCGATTTGGAAACAGGAGGATACCGAACTCGTACTCTCCCAATTTCTCGAAGCGGGAAAACCCGTGCGATCATACCCGGAGTGGGCGTCGATATTTCGCCACGCGGCGCGGCAAATGGCTTGCTGATCATTGGCGACAACGAGGCCCCCCAGCTCCTTGCCCCCGCACACTCATCGAACTTCTTCAACGCAAACCGGATGAGAGGATGCCGTGATGATCACTGTCGTCCAGAGAAAGGTGACCTTGGGCTTGGGACCTTCCGCCGACGTGACAAACGTTGCTCCCTCGCAATCATCGGGCTGCATTCCATTCGATCAATGTATGCGTAGCTCTTGATGGGGGTCGAACCGCAGACATGATTGGGTCAAGAGGGAAAAGCAGTGGCAGCTGAATGCAGTCAATGCGTTGACGGCAATTCCCGCAGTTGCGAAACACCTCATTGTTTTTGCGGATAAAGCCAAGGCAGCACGGACCGTCCATGCAGATCGGTACGCTCAACCACGATATCCCTCGACAGCCGATCATCAATGGCGGCGCGTGCCACCTGCTCGCGATCGACGAGGGTTCTGCGCCGGTCAAAATCGCGCTCCCAGAGCAAGGCTTCCATGCACTCCAACACCGCGGCGCGCTCCGCCAGCACTTTCGGGTGCGTGTGCAGCCAGCGCAGGAACGGGATAGCCCCCTCGGTCTTCTGCCATAAACTACCACACTGCTCGATGTAAGCATGAGCGGTTTCCGGTTCAGCAAGATTCGAACCGTGCCAAATCGCGAGCGGCATAGGATCCGGGTTTCCGCTTAACATTTCGGCAATGTAGACATTCGCCACGAAGCCGCGACGCAGGCTGGTGGCGGCCGCGACCGGGTTGCCTCCTATCAAGTGGAGCAAACCCATCTCATAATGGTAGGGCGGGTAGTGGTCAGCCTCTCTTTTGAAGAAGCGAGTTGCCTTCGCCGTCTTGCCAATACGGAGATATTCCGAGCCGATTAGGAGCCGCACACCCTGATTGTCGTTCGGGTTCCACGCCAGCATTTTCTCCATCAGTGTCACCGCATCTCGACGCTGACCGAGGCGCAATTGACAAAGTGCGACACCATGGGCGGCGCGCAAAAAGGGCCGGTTCTCCAGAAAGCCCCATTCGATTGCGCCGGCGAACCCGGCGGGAATGGCACTTTCGCCCAATCGCCGCCCGCAGAGGCAAGCCTCGAGAGCAAGTTTCGGCTTCCCTTGCTCCAACAGGGCATAGCCGAGATGTGCATGGCCATCGATGAAATTCGGATGCCGCTCGACGATGCTCTTCAATACAGCGAGATACTTGGCCTCGGTTACACTCCCGCTCTCACGGCTATCGAGCGCGGCGTCAAGCTCGTCGGTGGCAATGTCATATGCGTCGCCGTGACGAAAGATGCCTGCATCGCCTGTGATTTCCAATGCTAGGGATCCGTCCATGTTTGTCCACTTCTCCTGGAAGCACCATTCCTCACGTTGCGATCGCAAGCCGCTGCCCAGACGAATCGCAAGCCATGATTTGGAATGAACACGGGTGCCGAGGAAAGCATTTTCGCGACTTCAACACCGATACAATGCCACGGACGGCATGTGCGGGGCGGCGAGCGGGGTGCAATGGTTTCGACCAGCGAGAAGTTGACGAGCTTCAGCACTCATCTTGCAAGAAGCCCAAGTCCCTTCAGGCCAAGCTGACGTGGAGATATGCTCGCGCAACTAAAGAGCACTGCCGACCTTCTCATCCAGCGTTCGTTAGGTTCTCTGGCCATTCCTCGATGGCCGCGCCTTCCTTTGGAGCCCAGGTCAGAATGCCACGAGGACGGCCACGTTGCGGATTGCCCAAAAGAGCCAAGCCGTCCCGGAACAGTGCATACTGATAGCTCCCCTCGTCCCTGCCACGCGCGAGCGTCTCGTCACCAAAGCCAAAGCCGGCAGGTTCGAGATCCGGCAACCGAACAATATCGGGCATGGAGTCCGGCCCGCTTTGGATGAGTCCGGTCAGCGCATCAAGGAAGGCCATGCCCGCGCCTTCCTCGATTGCGAAACAGCCGAGATGTGGCCATCGGTCCGATCTCGGCCTCAGTGACCAACGCAGCATATGGCGCCACTGACGTTCATTGTCGATAAATTCCGGCCACCAATTATGCAAAGGATCAAGCCACCAGAGCGATGAGGCCGGAACAAGGTAGCGGCGCCTTGCATATTGAAGCCTGAGAAACACCAGAGGTGTTATCGCCGGCATCGGCCGATCCCTTGAGCGTATCCAATCAATCCAACTGACAAGCTGATCACTTCCCATGAGGAAGAAGTTCGGGCGGTGCGCTGCCAGCACAATCGATGTGGGTGTGTCTCGTTCGCGAGAAATGTCGGGGGAGTTGGCGCGGGCGGGCCGCCTTTCTTGCCTTTTGATTTCTTTATGTTCGTTTCCGACAAGCCCAGAAACGCCCCAGAGGTTCCCGGCGCCGAACCGAAGGCAACACAGTAGCCGTGGATCACCTTGCCATAGTCTGAATTCTTGCCAAGGTGGGGCTTCACCTGCTCAAGGTACTTGTTCTTCGCCTTGAGGTGAACACTTGCCGCGCTGGCATTCTTGGCAAACGAGCCATGCGCTTCGGCCAAGACAACACCATGACCACTCGCATTGCCGCCTTCGTATAGGAAGTCGGCATGTGGGTCGAGCACGAAGGACAGACAAGCCGCATTCGCTCGCCATGTGTAACCGAGGACATTCATATGGAGATCGGTGATTCCGCTACCGACGCGCGCCGCGGAAAACGTTCGCTCCGCGTCGGCCAGGTGCTGAAAATTAGGCGACAAGGCGAATGTCAGACGATCCTCGATCATTGCCTCCAGCATCGGCAAAGTGCTTCGCTTGAGAGCGTCCAATACGACGGGTGGGGCATCGTCACGAACTGTGGCCGTTCTGGCGACGGCACCCGCAAGGGCGAGTGGTCCGAAAGTGAGGCTTTGGACCGGATGGGGTGCCTCGAAGTGCCGTGCAATCGGATTCGGAACGTGCCCGTGCGAATGTATATTTCGTCAGCGAAATCGACTTGTCATCGCTCCATAGCCCGACGGCGGCGACCAAACCGCTCATTTCCCTAGCCTCGCGGCCGCAACAGCGTGCGGCATCAGGAACGTGGCAATCTCCGCGATGACGTCCGTCAGATCGCCAGGATCGTGTGCAACGTCTTCAAGGAAAGCGTGCCATTGCCGCTGCTTTTGCTCGTCCTTGGCAAAGGCGTCCGTCAGGGCGTCCGGTAGCTCGGTCGGGATCGGAGTTTCGCGCCGTTCGAACGTCGCTGCGATTGCACGCGCCAATCGGTCATCGGTGAAATCGAATGACCTGCTGAGAATCCAGATATCGTAGAAGTCCTTCATCCGACTGTTTGCACGCCCCAGCATGACCATCGCCTGGAACTTCTCGGCGATGACCGTTTCTCGCGCATAGGCTCGGAGTCGGGGCATCGGAAAACCAAGCATGGAAGGATAATCTAGCATCTCCGCACCAGGCTCGAGCGCATCGCCAAATCCGATGTCGATCGTCAGGGTAATCCGGGCGCCGCTGATAGAAGCGACCACCCGTAACCTGAGCCCACCATATTCCAGTCCCTCGCGAATGCGATCCACGCGGAGGGTTTCGGCGTCGAACGTGACGGCATCGTCAGCCTCTTGCGCCAAAATCTCCCGAAAGGTCTCGAGCATCGGTTCTGGTTCAGGATTGCCAAAGCCCAAAAGGTCAAGGTCGCGCGTGCCGCGGTGCGGATCGTCAAACCAACTCATCATCAGCATCGCGCCCTTCAGCACGAAACGGCCCGCATGGGGTGACTGGCTGAGCCGGAACAGCAACCGTTCAAGGGCGAAGCGTGTCAGGATCAGATCAAAACTCTGCCCGTTTGCCTTGGCGAGTTGCAAAAGGCGAGCGCGCACCGAGGCTCCAAGATTTCTGATTTCCTTAGCCATTGGCGGTCAGTGCCTCGAGATACGGACGGATTACGGTGCCAACACCACCGCGCTCGGCTTGGTCAGCGATTTCGCCAGGAGTAGCCCTTCGTTGCCGCAGCGTCTCCTGCAGCCCCTCTATCGCCACGGATAGGCCAATCTTGTTGCGATAGCGAAAGCAATCGGCAATCGTCTTGGCGATTCCAAAAACCTTCACCGGAACGCCTTCAACGACATGGGTCTCGACGCTTTCGTTGAGAAAGCTGTCTGTGAAACGCACGATGCGCATAGTAGCAGGGCCTTCCGGTTGCGGAGCCCAGTCTTTGCGGCCTATGGCAAGCCAGATTTGTCTCGGAAGTTGATCCGTCAAGCCGTGGAAAGCGAGGGCCGAAACAAGGCAGATAATGGCTTTCGGGGCGCGTTTGGCAATCTCCGCCAGGCTATGGTTGGCATCGAGTTCTGCATCGGGAAGTTGATAAAGACCGCGGGCAAGCCGCACGACCTCACCATTCCGTTCCATTCGGCTCATGGTCGCCGCCGTCACGCCTGCATTCCGCAGTTCCGCGAGACGTGCTATCCCGCGTTCAGCGAGCACGGTTCGGGCGATTTGGCGTTGCGTGACGGAAGCCGGCATTGATACGAAAACTCGGAGCATAGAATCTATTATCCGAGGATTTGTATCACAATCCTTAGACCCAAGAAAGCCGCCGATTGGCGAAGTCGTCAGCCGATAATAAACACTTGCTCTTGAAGAGATATGAACTCGTGATCCTTCAAGCGAACTCATCTAATGAAAACAATCGCTTAGGCTACATAAGGTGGGTAATCTATCTTATGGAACTTGTCACGAATGTTGGTCGCTGGTCTTACTCTATTTGGAATGGCCCGTGTGTGAATGATAATGTCCTTTATCATGCATATGGAGGAGGCACATATGGACATCGACAACTTGCTTAAAAGTATGCAGCTCAGCAGTCCACTGACCGGTCGGTCACCCCATGATCTCAATCCGGCCAGCTGGATGTATGAGCGCATTGTGAGGTCTATTATCGCATTTGAAGAGAAGCTGGACCCCGAGCTTGAAATTGGCGCGCGTCTGGTGAGCTTCGCCTCGAGCGAGATCATTCACATCGACGATGTGGGTTATTGGGGGCCGGACATCATCAAGTTTTACGGCAAGAATGCCGACGGACATCCTGTTGAATTAATCCAGCATATGTCGCAGCTGAGTGTGCTGCTGGTTGCCGTCAAACCCTTGGCGGAACCACGGCGCATCGGGTTCGCCTTGCAGACAAAGCTGGAGGCTAAGTCCGAGGATGTCGCCGATGGCGAATAGCCTCGCCGCCAAGCACGTCGTTCGTGCCGTCGGGTTCCAGGACGTCGCCGGCGGTCGCGCGCCATGCTGGAACTGGATCTCCGCGACACGGAAACTGAATGGCAGCGTCGCCAATCAAATGCAACCGTGAACTCTCTATATATAATAGTAGGCGATCATCATGACCGACTTTGCCGATAAAAGTGACAAGGACATCGACCAGTGGATTTCGAACCACGAGAAGCACGCCAAGATCGACGTCACGCTCTATTTCGAGCTTCTGGAAGAACTAGCACGGCGGGCACAGGCAAAGGGCGGCCTGTATCTGGAAAAGTCACTTTCGGCGCTGAAGCAAGCGGCGATCGCCGGCATCTGCATCAGTTATGGTGATCTGGCCAACGCCAGCGGCGTCGAGTGGAGCAAGGCCCGCCAGCAGATGAACGGTAAGAATGGTCACCTCGACCGACTGCTGGAGCTTTGCCATGCCCGTCGGTCGCCCTTGCTGACGGCGATTTGTGTCAATCAGAAGAACGTCGAGCAAGGTGAGCTCGAGGCCGCCGCCCTGTCGGGTTTTGCCGAAGGCGCTCGCCGGATCGGCCGGAAGGTCACGGATGAGCGCGCCTTCCACCATGCCTGCCGGGCGGAATGCTGGGCATGGGGGCAAGCGCAATGAGCGTTGCTATCATTGCTGCTGACAGCCCGGGCACCCTGCCGGCCGCCATTGTCCGCGGCGGCGATCGTGCCAGGTTGCGTTTTCTCGAGTTTTTTGCCGCGCAGATCCGCAATGCCAATACCCGGCGGTCTTATGCCAGGGCTGCGGTGGAGTTTCTGGCCTGGTGCGAGCCGCGCGGCGCCAGCACTCTCGAGGCCATCACACCGATCCACGTCGCCGGTTGGGTCGAGGAGCTGACCGGGACGCATGCGGCGCCGACGGTCAAGCAACGGCTGGCCGCCATCCGTCACCTGTTCGACTGGCTGGTGACTGGCCATATCATGCAGACCAACCCGGCCCATTCGGTGCGCGGCCCAAAACATTCGCGCAAGCGGGGCAAGACGCCGGTGCTGTCGCCGGAGGAAGCCCGTCAGTTGCTGGCCAGCATCCCGGCCGACGCCCTGATCGGCAAGCGCGACCGGGCACTAATCGGCCTGATGACCTATACCTTCGCCCGGATCGGCGCCGCCACCGCCATGGAGGTGCAGGACGTGTTTTCGCAGAACCGGCGCTTATGGGTGCGGCTGCACGAAAAGGGTGGCAAGCAGGTCGAACTGCCGTGCCACCATACGCTTGAGGATTACCTGCATGATTATATCGAGGCGGCCGGGCTGAAGGACAGTCCGAGGGCGCCGCTGTTCCAGAGTTTCAGGCGCGGGACCTCGGACCTATCCGGCGATGGCCTGCTGCAATCCGATGCCTATCGATTGGTGCAGCGCCGGGCCGCAGCGGCCGGGATCGACACGAATGTCTGCAATCATACCTTCCGTGCCACCGGCATCACCGCCTATCTGAAGAATGGTGGCACGCTCGAAAAGGCGGCCAATATCGCCAATCACTCGTCGACCCGCACCACCCAGCTCTATGATCGCCGTGACGACGACGTGAGCCTGGACGAAATCGAGCGGATATTGATCTAACAAAGCCCAGCCTGAACCGGATTATACAATCATGGCACTCGAATACTTTATCCAATTCCCTTGCAAAGTTCGCGAACAAGTCGCTCAAGAGGACCTTTTGGCGATGTTAAAGGCGCAAGGACGCTATCAGGCGATAGTAGACGTTCAACAAAAGAGTATGCCGGAGGGGAAAAATATAGGCGATTCCAAGATCGTCCTCATACAGCGAGGTCCAAACGGCGACGAAAAGGTTGAAGTCAAGCTCTCGGAGCTAGCTGGTCAAGCCGCGCCGTTGAAGCAGCTCGCAACCATCTGTGAGAACTGCCCTGCAAATCTGCGCCAAGCTGAATTCGGATGTGGCGGCACATTGCACTACCCTATATCGCTCCGAGCGGAAGAATGGCTGATTTCCCGGCTACCGGATGATTTGACGTCGAATCAGGGTAAGATGTTACTTGCGGCGCTCAAAGATTTTAACTTCGACGGTGCACCTATCGATAGGTTAAGAAGCAGCCGATCCTTGTTTCAGTCTGACAAACCGTGCCAGCGCAAATGGGGCGGTTTTCTATCCAAAAAGACGATCATCAATTCAAGCCAGGTGCTACAAATGCTCATGCATGTGGGTCATTTGAGCCCGTCACATGCGAAGCTCGCCGCTTATTTTGTCGGTTTTGTCGACGATCAATTCCGCTATACGGACGCGCGGCAAACCAAAGACCAGCCAAATGACGCTCCGGGAGTCATCGGTCTAAAAGCGTTCCTTCGGGCTGTTGGGTTCGCTGGCGCGAATAATTTGCCCGTTTTTATAGAAGCTTGATTTCCGAGACTTCGCAAAAATCATCCTCGAGTAGGTGAGATGACAACAATAGTGCCTCCGAAACGCGTCTTTGACCCCATGCTGCCGCTGGTCGGGCACTATCGGCCGATTCCCGATACAGAAGACGAGGCACTCACGGCGTGGCTGCAAGGCCAGTTCGACGAAATCCTCTCGCATTGGGAAGCGCCGCCACGTTGCCCACATTGTCAGGGCGGGGAAACCGTGCTTGCCACGCGGGCCGCGCATCCAAAGCCAGTGATCCCCGTCTTTCGATGCCTCGACTGCGATGTCCATTTCCGCCGTACCACGGGCACGCCGCTATCTGGGCTAAAGTTCCAGAAGCTCCCGCAGTTCATCAGGCTATTGTCACAGCAGCGGCCGGTGACCGACGCTGCGGATGTGCTTGGCGTCAAGGCGGTGACGGTTGTGCGTTGGATCAAGCGGACCCGCCAGTGGATGCTGCAGCTCGATCCAACCGGACACTGGGAGGCAAAGGTCAGGCTCGGGATGGAAATCCGTCCCGAGATCACTTGCCCACATTGTGGCGCGGTTGATCGCATGCATTATCGTGGATTTGATGCCGACACAGGCGAGCGCAGATGCCGATGCGACGCCTGCGGATATTACCGCCGCCTGTCCGACCTGCTCCAGGAGCAGGGACCTGATTTTGCGCTCGAGCATCGCGTCGCGGTGCGGCCGCCATCATCACGCCGGAAGGGCTGAAGGGTGATAATTTGTGTTTTCTGATCCCGGAGAACTGATTACGGGTTAGGCTTTTTCCTCGGGATATTCGAATTTAGCGCTAACTCTGCCGTCGCTATCTATAGACAAGGTAAAAGCGTGCCAGTCGCCGCCAGTGTGCGCTTTCATTTTGGCGTGAAGTTCCTTAACGAGCGGCATTATTGCTGCGCGCAAGTTTCGATCTAGCGCCGCGGAAACCAAATTTCCCGCCTCAACGTATTCAAATTGTTGACTTACGCTAGAACTGCCATCTTCGAACCGTTCATAGTCAAATCGGCACTTTGCGGTTTCGATATTCTGCGGACAGTTCCCCCTTACAATACGGTATAGCTGATCGAGTATTAGCCGTTGCTCTTCGATAGCGTTCATTGTCCGCCTCCTGCTTCATTCACGAAGCGCAGCTCTCGTCAAGGACGGTTGGTGCGTTTGCGACTTGCCAGCACGCGCGAGACCAGTTCTCCGTCGAGAACGCGATCCGGGGAAAGCCTGACGATCTCCGACGGATCAACCGGCGCCACCAGGCTTACGAAGTCGATGACAGGCTTTGGCGGCGTCTCATAGTCCAAATTGAAGCCGTCCGGTCCGGTTTGATAGCCGATGGCAGTTAGGAGCTCGGTCACTTGCGCCCAGGGAACGAAACCGAACACACCCTTCCCATCCGGCCCTGGACGCGCCACCAGGACAAAATCGACTTCCGGCAAGATGGACGGAAGGCCGTCACCCCAAACGGCGACCGTGTGTGCGTACCCCGCGACATTCATGTAAAGAACCTGCGGAACGAACTGCTTGTCTCCGCATGAGGCCTGGCGAATTGGCTGGCTGTAGTTCCACTGCCAGGCTTTATGCAACTGGCTCGCCGGCAAGCACCAGATAGGTGCGTCCGACTGGGAAAGGACCGCCGTCATGCCGAATTCATTGCCGCCATTCCAGCCTCGCAGAAATCCCTCTCCCGAATAGGGGCCGTCCCCCATACCGTTCATCTGCGGATCATAGATCTGACATGGAAATCTTTTCAGCAGTTCGGCAATTTCGATCTCTGCTTCCAGGCCGAAAAAACTCGGCCGGCAATAATTGATTTCTATGTGTGCCTTGATTTCACTGCTGCGCAAAAAGCCCTTCTTCTTCTCGCTGGGGTTCAGCATGAAATACACACCGGTAAGCTCGTTCTCATACATGAACCGGCTTCCATTGGCCTTGTAATGGGCGCGGGCCGCGAGAAAACTGTGAATGTCTTTCATTCGAACGCCGGGCTTGAAGTTCAGGTAGAGATCGTAACTCATACTATCGCTATTCTCATACGGTTCTTGGGGACGCGGGATGCTGTCGGGAGCATCCGGTCGAGATGAATACATGTCGTGCGCCGCATCGTTGGCTCTCCGGACGCGGAACGCTGAATTGTTGGATCACGGCACTTGTGCTTCCTCGGTAATGCGAAACAAGTCCGGCCTGAAATGCTTCTTCAACTCCACCCGCCGACGCGAAAACGTCGGGAAATCGTTGAAACAATCCATGATGTCGTCGCTCATCAGCAGAAGGTAACCACCAGCGAGCTCTTCGACGTGATAGCCAAGCTTAGCAAGTTCGGCGAAATCAGCCTCATGCGCAAAAGGCGCGCCGAAGAAGGTCGCCCAGGCGATATTGGAAAGTTGCTTATTTAGAAGAGTACCGCCGACGCCTGGGTAATAGGGTGAATATCCAGGTGCATTCAATCGCTTTTCGACCTCTGCTGGAACATGAAAAAATCCCGCGGCGGCCTTCGTCAAGGAACAAATCCCTTTGAAAAAGGATAGCCAATTCGTCGCCTCGTTATAGGCAGCCAGCAATGATATCCTTCCCGGAATCAAATTTCCCTTTTTACTTCTGCCCGTGAAATCGATGTGACCCGAATTTCGGAGTGCAGCTTTGCGATCCCAAGGAACACCCCATAAGGTCTCATACGAGCCATTTGGCCCCTCAAGTTGCACCCGCTTTCCCCAATGCGGCTTAAAAGAATCAATGGCTTGGTATTTTTCTAGGTTGTCGGAGTTCCCGATAGTCTCGGGTGTGAGACGTGGGTCAGCTTCGATCAACATTTCAAAAAAGCGACGACCATAGATCCAGTCAGAAAATTCGTGCTCAGTGACAATACTAAGCTGGACTACAGGCTCATCTCGTTTCCATTCACTTGTCACTACTAACCTCAATATCGTGTTAGGCTTCCCGTAGTGGGATCAAACCTAAAGATGTTTCCACCGCTAGGAAGTTCGTTTATCAACTGCTCAAGGGCTTCATTGACCACGGTTTTAGGACCCACAACCAAATTATATGGCAATCCCTCTTCAGTAGCATAGTTCATTTGCGCGGCTAACTGGTCTGTTTTTGTGACAGTTGTTGCATTGTAGAACTTCGACTCGAGAACACCGCTGCCGATTTTTCCGAGATTTCCCAGCCCATCTGGAATGGTATAGGCCGTTGTCCCATCGTCCAATGTGCCGAGGACCTTAAGAGTGTTCTTGTCGATGCCGAGAGCGTCGAGGAGCTGGGTTTCGAAGACAATCCCCTGCTTTTGCGGGTCGATGCGGGTTACGGCAGCTCCATTGAACTCGAAGTAATTGCCGTTGCTATAGAAAACAGGATTGTTGTTGCTTGTCTGCCCGACCGGGGAGTATGTCGCTCCCGTCGAGCTGCGTAGGCTCCCGTCAACGGTCGGTGTGTAGGTGCAGGAGTTGTGGACCCACACCGGCTGGGCATCATCATTGCCAGCCTGCTTGACGAAATAGGTGTGGAAACCGGCAACCGTGAGATTGTAGGCATCAAGCGGCTTGGTCTCGACGCGAACACCGACGACATCGGTCCAGCTCGCATCCGCACCCATCAATCTGTAGCCAGGCTTCAGATCACGCGCAGCAACCCAAGCGCCATTGACGATCGGACCTTGGTATTGACGCCCTTCTGGCAATGCGGCCGGCTGAATGGCCCCCTCCGGTACGATTGCAAAGAAGGGATGCGTTAGCGTGGCGGTAATAGTCTGCGGATGCCCGCCGCTTTCAGAACGCAAAGTGACATAGACGGTTTCAGCATGCCTGTTGAGCATCTGATGCAGGACAAGCTTATAGCCCTCCTGTCCGTGCTCATCTCGCGACCAGACCTTGGTCTTGCCGGGTTGAATATCGCGGATAGCGGTGAAGCCATCTATGGTCTTGACCAGCGTCGAGCCTTCGAAGGAGCAGCCGACGATACAAGTGGTACCTGAGCAGCTTACCCCCTTAAGCTCCAAAGCAGCATTGTCGATCTGAGAAGCGCCGATATCCGCGTCCGCGACGACACCTTGGAGTGCGCGCGACGCGCTGTTTGCACCACCAAGCTTGCTGGCATTGACAGCAAAGCTGTAAACGGTCTGACCGCCTACCGTCCCAACAGTCACGACCAGGATGCCGGCATCGACATAGGCTTGATACTTCGCGGCGTCGGCCGCTGAATAGCCCTGGTTCTGAAGCGCCAATTCCAGGATCGACTTGGCTGCCTCTCCGGTGATTGCCTGTTGTGCATCGCCGTAGAGGTGATTAGCTGCGCCCGCCGCGCCCAGAAGACCTAGTGCGCAGGCGACCCCGCCAGTGCCGCCACACACTGCCGCTCCGCCAACAACTCCTGCCGCATCAAGGAAAGCTGCGATGCCGCCCTTGCTTTTGGAAATATCCGTCGCAGCGTCGGCAAGCGCCTGATCGGGTGTAATCGACCCATTGAGGACACCTGCAAGGTGATCTGCCAAAATGCCGTCATAGCTGAATGCAGATTGCATGACGGCATAAGCGCCGGCCTGCTGTGCCACGGGGAGGCCGGCATCGCTGTCGTTTGCCACCGCTTTCTGGAACTCGAGAAGCTGCCTGATCCCCTCCTGACAAGCCGCCGACGCCGTACTGCCACTGCAATTTGCGATCAGATTCTTCGTATTGTTCTGTGACAGTGTCAGATAATACGCGTTCTTCTGATAGAGCGCGGTGATGTCGTTGGTGCTGCATCCCTGGCTGTCAGGCGCCGCCTGGCACTTTGCGATTGCAGCGGCAATATCCTTGGCTTCCTTCAGCTGCTCATGTGCCAGGAAGTTATAGTTGAACGCATCAAGCGAGGCAGCAGCTCCCGCATTGCCGCCAATAGCGGTCCCGACCAATGCTGCTGCCCATTGCTGGATGGCAATACGCTCAGGCGCAGTTAGAGCGGGGTTTGCCTTCAGGGCGTCCGCAAGTATGCCATTGACCAATTCCTCTGCGGCCGCCGCGGCCGCTGCCTGCCCGGGGTTGCTGCCGGCAACTTGCGCAATCACGGCCGCTGCCGCCGCATGCAAGGCTACTTTGAGCGGGCTCCCTTCGGGAAGCTGAAGCTTCTGGGCGAGATCGCCGATTGCCATATTCGCAAGCTGCGATAGCGCCGCCGCACTCTGTTGTTGCGCTTTCAGCTTGTCGATATCGAACGGATCGACCTGAGTATTCGCCTTGGAGGCATCAGTGTTAAGTCCAGACAGGTCCTGCTGCTGGTTCGTCAGGTTCCAATTGCCGGGCGTGATCGTCGCCAGCGTCGCGCCGCTGTCGCTCTGCTTGGCCGGTTGACTGACAACCGGGACGGGAATGCCAGCGCCGATTAGGCTGAAGCCGGTGCTCGTCGAAGAGGCCGACATCGAATTTCCGATGTCGGAATAAAGGATCTGGTTGGCGGCCAAGTCATTGTTTTTGGGGTCGGCGGTCGAGCCGATGAAGCCGCCCTTCAGATCAATCGTGCCATCCGTGTTGACGTGATAGCCACCCGAACCAGCGAAGATGCCGCTCTGTTGCGAGACGTTCGCGTAGTCGCCAGTGATCGTGCCTTGGTTATAACCGCCACTGATACCTCCTGAACTGATGCCGAGCTGGGCGCTCTTCGACTTCTCGTCATAGGAAGCCGTGTCCTGGCGGCTTTCGATCACGATGCCGTTGGCGGCGGTGGCGTTGACCGTCTTGCCGGAGAGCACACCACCGGCCAGCGTCAGCGTGTCACCAGCGACGACTGTGACCGTATTGGTGCCGCTGACGTTGGAATTGACCTGCGTGACCGAGCTTGCCACCTGCTTGCCGGAACCGTAGGCCGCGTTCGCCGTGGGGCCGGCGTCAAAGATGTTGCCGCTGGCATCGATGCTCGCGCCTATGCCGATGCTGGCACTGCCGGACTTGCTGCTGCTCTTGCTGTCGCTGGTGGCCTGCACGCTTTCGAGATCGACATTGCCCGCCGCCGAAATCAGCACATTGCCATTGTTGGGATCATCGGAGGTCGTCGATGCCTTGCCATCTTTGCCCATTCCCGCGCTGATCTGCACGCCGCGGCCGACGACGTCACCGGATTGGGCGATGATGGTCACCGAGCTACCGCGAATCTCGGGCGGAACCGGGATCGAGGTCGTCGACTGCTGCGAGCTTTCGCTGAAGCTATAGCCTGCCGTCAGGGAAATCCCGGCGACCGCTGGCTTGAGGCCGGTAACGGGATCCGGTTTGGCGTTGATGGCAGCCATGGTCGACGTGATCGCGTTATAACCGTTGACCCCAGCCAGGACCGCAGGCGCGATTCCGTAGATGCCGTTATCCCCGGATAGCAAACTACCCGCCTGCATCGCCTGCTGGCCGGCTGAGATCAGCGATGACTGAACCGTTAGGCTGACACCGGCAAAGCTCTTCTTCTGCATCTCCGAGGCGTTGGTGACGTCGTTGCTCGAGAGCATGTTGACGTTGTCACCTGCGATCAGGCTGATCGGGCCGTTGGCGAGAATCTTGCCGGACTGATCGTTGATGTTGCGGTTGGCGGCAATGGTGATGCTACCATCGGACTCCAACGTGCTGACCGCATTGATATTGGCATCCTTCGAGCGCTGCTCCTCCGACTTGGCAACGCCAATGCCGATCGACAGGCTGCCGTTACCAGAGGAGAAGTTGATGCCGAAGCCGGAGCGCTTGGTCTGGCTGGAGGACGACTGCTCCTCAGCACCCGGTGCGATGTTGACGTCGCGTGCCGACGAGATCACCGTGCCGTCGCCGGAATGTGAGGACGAGCCGAAGATGTTGACGTCGCCCTGGGTGGACGTGATCGTCGTGGTGCCGCCAGACGAAAGCGTCGAGCCGATGTTGTCGGTCGAGCTCTGGCTGCTCTTCGAATCTTTCGACCCATAGATCGAGATGAAGCCGCCGCCGGAACCGACGCCGATGCCGGATTTCTTGACCTGCTTGTCGCTCTCATGCTCCTCTTCGGCACCCATGACAGTGACGGTCGAACCGGAAAGGCTGAGATTGTTGCCGGCGGCAATGCTGGAACCGGAGACGACGGTCTCATTGCCGGCGGCGACATTGACGTTGCCAGATGCCGAGACGGACGAGCCGATGGTATCCTCGTCGTAAGTATGCGTATGGGTCTTCGAGGACGACAGGAAGCCGCTCTTCTTGCTGTCGGAGGTGGTCTCGTCTGTATCCTTGCCGGAAGCGATGACGATGTTGCCGGCCGCCTGGAGATTGGCGTTGGCTGTATGCGTTGCATCGCCAGCGGCCACATCGGAGGCCGAGATCGTGACGTTGCCACCCGTCGAGGCGATACTGACGCCCGTCTGGCCCGAGATCGACGAACCTTGAGCCGTCGTTGTCGCGTCGGTTGACTTTTTCGAGCCCGACTTGCTGGACGATGATGCGCTATCGGTTGCTTCACCAATGGTGACGTCGCCCTTGGCGATGACGTTGGCGGCGCCCCCCTTGGCAGTAACATCCGAGCCGATGACACTGATGTTTCCGCCGTCGGCCTGCACCGTCACATTGCCGTTCTGCGAGGTAATCGAAGAGGCATTGCTCGTAACAGCGGTCGAGGACGACTGGCCACCCTTGTAGCCGTTGCCAGCACCCGCAATCGTCTTCGACTGGCTCGTGGTCTGATCCTGCGAGGCTGTGATTGCGATATTACCATTCGTCGAGACAATCCCGAGATTGCCGCCGGCGTCCAGCGACGAGCCGCCGATCAGCACGCCCTGATTACCCGACACCAGCATGGCGCCGCCGGCGATGAGCGACGAGCCCTGCTGGATCTGGCTGGTTGTGGTCGTGATCGTGCCGCCCTGAGAGAGATTCAGGCGATCCTTGCTGAGAACGGTATTGTCGACGCCGGCGGAGATGATGTTGACCGAACCATTCGAGGCGAGAACGGATAGGTCACCGCCGACCTTGGCAGAGCTGGCGATGATGTTGACGCCGTTGGTGCCGGCGATGCTGAGATTGCCGCCCGTCGTCACCGTGGTGCCGACCAGCGCCTGGACGCCACCATTATCCTGCTTGACGGCGCCCAGCGTTATGGTCTGGCCCGAGAGCTGCGCGCTGCCGCCGGCGGCCACCTTCGTGCCGCTGAGCGTCAGGCTGCCCGCGCCGGCATCCATTTTCAGGTTGCCGCCGGCCGTGACGCCGCCATTGGCTGTGACGACAGTCTGCCCGCCGATGTTCATCGTCTGGGCGGCGAGTGTTATGCCGTTCTCGGCATTGAGATTCATATTGCCGCCAGCAAGGAAGGCCCCGCCATTGGCCTTGATGCTGTTGGCATTGATGGTCATGCCATCGGCTGCGGCAATCGCACCGGAATTATTGACCGAGCCGGCATCGATGCTGACCGTGTTACCGGCGATCATCGCCGCGGACGTGGTTTTGGCGCGGTCTGCTGCCGAAAGATAGACGACCGGCACCAGCACCGGCGCGCCGTCGACAATCTCGGTCTGGTAGATCACCATCGACTGGGCCAGCGACGCGGCCTGCTCGGGCGTCAACGGCTGCCCGAGACCAAGGCCATGCGCCTCGGCGTAAGCGACGCCATTGTCGAGCAACGTCTTCATCTGATCGGTGGTATTATCGCCAGGAACGAAGGAACCGGCGCCGAGACCATTGCCGACCAGCTGGCGCATCTGCTCGTCGATGAGCTGGTTGTCGAAATAGGCGTCGCCGAGGAAGGGAACCTTAGTCTCAGGCGTGTAGCCGACCCGGTCTATGAAGTAGGCCGAGCCGTAGAACTTCGACACGTCGAGGAAGGCAGCGCGTGTTTCGAACAGGAAGACCTGCCCTGGGACAGTGCCGCCGACTCCGCCCGATTGCGGCTTGGCAAGCGAGGCGAGCTCAGCACCGTTCGTCTGCAGGATCTGAGTGAGATTGCCGCTATTGCCGATCGCGGTGGTGAGCTTGCCCATGAGACTGTTGGGATTGACCGAAGCACTACCAGCCGTCAGTGCGTTCGAACCGATCGAAGGTCCGCTGGCAGCGGTTAGACCATTGCCGCTGACCGAAGCACCGACCGCCCTCAGATTGTTGCCGCCGATTGTTGGACCAGAACCGATCGTCGGACCGTTTCCGGTAAGCGACGGGCCGCTATTCGCGTTGGCGCCACCATTGGCTGCTACGCTTGAAAGAGCCGCACTGACATTGAACAAAGCGCCGCCGGCGGTCATGCTGTTGAGTGCGCCCAGCGGGTTGTTTGCGGTCGCCGGCGCGTCGATCACAACGCCACCGTTGATCGAACCGTTGGACGCGATATTGTTGATCGCACCGCCGCCATTGATGATCTGGCTTCCGTGCGCCTGGATAACGCCTGAGATGGCGCCGACCACCTGTACGCCGACCGTGGTGCCAGGGTTCAGATCGCGCGAGGGATCGCGCGTGCCATTAGGATTCGGCGCATAGGTGAGCGCGGGGTCATTGCTGCCGATGCAGGGGCGATTGGGGCCGCTGCAATCCAGCCCGCCTTGTGTCGGGTCGGAGGAGACGACGTCTGGATAGTACTGGCATGGGGTGGAGCTGTCGCAGATCGTCTGGGTGACACGGTTCAACGTCGCGCCGTCATTGGTGAGCGTGCCTGCGACGGTGAGCAGCATATTGCCGTCGGACTTGATCGAGCTGTAGGAGTTCCACAAGTTGGTCGCATTGATAGTCAGGTCTCCGCCCGCACGGATCTGCGCGGAAGCGCCAGCCCCACTGATCAACTGATCCTGCGAAACGATCTGGCTGACCAGATGATCGATGGCTTGTATCCAGGTATATGTCGGGGGATCATGATCCCCCGAGCCGTTACAGCGGGTCTCGCAGCGGTAAGTCCTGGTGATCACGTCGTAGGCGCTGAGGATGGCGTTGGAGATCTGCACGTTGCGCTGGATTGCCGGAGCCGAGGTCGTAACGTTGCTCAGGCCGTTGGTCAGGATCGACATGGAGCCGCCGGACTGAATGAGACCGGCGGAATTGACGACGGCGCCGTTTCTCTGACCACCGCCCGGCCCAGCGATGGTAAGTCCATTGCCGGAAAGAATAGCACCCTGATCGTTGGTCAGCGTGCCGCCGACAAGGAGGTTGGCGTTGTTGCCGGCAAACACGAGGCCGGACGGGCTGTTGTAGAAGTCGCCCGATACGTTGAAGGTGAGATTGTTACCGGCGGCAAGCTGGCCGGCATTGCTGAGCGATGGCAGATTGAGCGTCAGATCGTGCGCGGCCAGCAGCGAGGTGCCGGCCGTCGTGGTAAGACCTGCCGCGGATATGCTGATATCGCCGGAACCGCCCGCATTGGTAACGGTACTGACCTCGGCATTGGACAGATCCGCGTTACCCGACAGATTGAGGGCCAGGCCCCCGAAGACAAGGTTACTGCCGGAGAGATTGGCGGAAGAGGCGTTGACGATCAGCGTGCCGCCGCCGGCCATCCGGCTGCCTCTGCTGCCGGAGAGATCGAGCGCACCGGTGTTGAGCGTCAGATTGCCGCCGACGCGGGTGGTGTTGGTATAGGCAATGGCGCCAGGGCTTGTGAGCGCGGCACTCCCCAGGCTTTGCAGGCTATTGTAGCTGATATTCTGTGTCGCCGTGGCGGTAAGGTTGCCGCCGGAAAGCAACGAGTTGGCGCTAACGCTGCCGTTGGAGGCGGCGAGTGTCATGGTGCCGGCGCGTCGCAGCATCAGGCTGCCATTGGATGACGCATTGGTGGCGGCAAAGTCGACACCCGAGACCAACGTGTCGATGGTGATCGACCGGGCGTTGAGGTTGACGTTGCCGTTACCGAGCGATTGGCCGGTGAGCGTGATCGCGTTACCGGCGCCAATGGTCAGGTCGCTATGGGCAACGGCATTGGTGCTGACATTGTTCGCCGCATTGGCGGTGATGGTCCCCGCAGCAAGCAGGCTGTTGAAAGAGATATCGCCGGCCGTCGCTGTAAGTGTCAAATCTCCAGTCTGACCAAGAATGACATCACCGGTTGCCGATTGGCCGGTTGCGGCAAAATCGACACCGGCCGCGATGACGTTGCCGCTGACGGCAGATCCGATGATCGAGACATTGCCGGCGCCCAGGAGTTGCCCGTTGATCTTGACCGCGCCAGGACTGGTGGACGAGCCGATCGCGACTGTGCCATGGCCCGTGATATTGCCGCCGGTAAAGGCACTTGCCGCCACATCGAGATTACCTGCGACGATCAACGTGCTGGCCGATGCACTTCCGGCATTGATGGTCAGGTCGCCGCTTGGTCCGAGAACGATGGCGCCGTTTGCTGAGCGCGCGGTGGCGGCGAAATCGACGCCGGTAACGGCTTGGCCCAGTTGGACGGTCGGGCCGGAGAGCAAGACATCTCCCGCACCGAGGAGCTGGCCGGTCACATTGACGCTGCTGCTGCCGGCAAGGGTAATGTCGCCATGCGCGGTCACAGCATTGGCCGCGATGGTGGCAGCATGCGCGTCGATATTGCCGGCCGACAGCATGGTCTGCGTGGTGATGCCAGCAGAAGCAGTCAGATTCATATCGCCGGCGGTTCCGAGCACTATGCCGCCGCCGCGGGCACTGGTGGCAGTGAAATCGACGCCCGAAATCAAGACGGGCGCATTGATGCTGCCGCCACTTATTGTGAGATTGCCCGCAGAAATCACCTGATTGGTGGCTGCGAGATTGCCGAAAATATCGACTTTGCCATGACTGGTAATGCTGGCAGCCGTCAGATTTGTGGCTCTTGCCACGAGATCGCCGGCAGAGAGGATCGTTCCAGCCGTGATATTGCCGGAGGCTGTCAGATTCATGGCTCCCGACGACGCCAGTACGATATTGCCGCCCGTGGCATTGGTGGCAGCAAAGTCGACGCCAGAGATCAAAGTGGGGGCGCTGATACTGCCGCCATTGAGCGTGAGATCACCGGCGGCGAGAACCTGGCTGGTGACATCGACATTGCCGACAACGCCGACTTTGCCATGGCTGGTGATGCTGTTTGCCTGCAGATTGGCAGCGTTCGCCGTGAAGTCACCGGCCGACAGGATCGTGCCGGCAGTGGCATTACCCGAGACGGTGAGGTCGGTCGCGCCGGACGGGCCGAGGACGATGTTGCCTCCTGCCCTGCTGGTTGCCGCGAAATCCACGCCGGAGACCAGAAGTCCGGCGTTGAGGCTGTTGGCGTTGATCGTGAGATCGCTGGCCGATAGCACTTGGCTACTKACGCCAAGGCGGCCGCTCGCCTTCAGGTCGGTCTCGCCATGGCTTGTGATGCTGCTKGCCGTCAGATCCATTGCCTGAGCGGTMAGATCACCGGCCGACAATAGCGTGCCAACGGTGAGGCCACCTGTCGAGGTCAGCGCGATATCGCCGCTCGCCGCCTGGACGATGTTGCCGTTGGCGGCACCTGTGGCGGCGAAATCGACACCGGAAACGATCGCCCCTGCCGTTATACTCGAGCCAGAAATCCCGATTTTACCACCGCCGAGAATCTGACCGGTGACGTTTGTGGCACCGGAAAGGACAATATCGTTATGACCAGTGACTGCTCCGGCGTTCACGGCAGCAGCGTTGACGTTGATGGCGCCAGCCGCCTGCATCGTCGATGCAGAGAACCCGCCGCTCAAACGAGCCGTTAGATCTCCGGAACTGCCAAGAACGATAGTGCCGCCGGAGGTATTTGTCGCTTCGAAGTCGATGCCGGAGACAACAGATTGTGCCGTCAGGCTCTGGCCAGTTATCAAGACATTGCCGGCGCCGAGGATTTGGCCGGTGACTGTCGTGGCACCATTCAGCGTAATAGCGCCATGGGCCGTGACGGCATCCGCGTTCACGGCTGCGCCACTGGCCGAAAGGCCTCCGGCCGAGAGCAGCGTGCCAGTGTCGATATTGCCGGCGGAGGCAAGCGTCAGATCGCCGCTGCTGGCAAGCACGATATTGCCGTTGGCGGTGGCAGTTCCGGCGAAATCCACGCCGGAAACGATCGCGCCGGCCTTGATGCCCGAGCCCGCGATGGCAACATCACCGCCACCGAGTATCTGGTTCGTAATCGCGACGCCGCCGGCTGCCGTGCCGGAAAGGGTGATATCCTTGTGGCCGGTGATCGAAGCTGCTGCGACGGACGTGCCGCTGACATCGATGGCGCCCGCTGCCTGTATGGTCGGCGCCGCAACGGCACCATTGACATTCACGGTCAGATCGCCGCTTTGCCCAAGGACGATATTGCCACTGGCGGCATTGGTGGCGTCGAAATTGATGCCGGAGACGATCGTTTGGGCGGACAAACTCTGGCCCGTGATCGATACGTTGCCGGACCCGAGAATCTGGCCGTTAACCGTCGTTGCGCCGTTGAGCGTGACATCGCCGTGACTCGTCACGCTATCGGCGTTGACGGTCGAGCCGGCGGCACTGAGATTGCCGGCAGAAAGCAACGTAGCGGCATTGATGTTGCCGGTCGAAGCAAGCGTCAGGTTGCCACTTGACGCCTGGATGATGTTTCCGTTGGCAGCAGCGGTCCTGGCGAAATCAACGCCGGAGACAATCGTGCCGGCCTTGATGCTCGGGCCGGAGATGCCGATAGCGCCGCCGCCAAGGATTTGACCGCTGACGGTGGTGGCGCCGGAAAGGGCGATGCCCTTGTGGCCCGTGACCGAATCCGCGGTGACGGACATACCGCTGATATCGATGTCACCTGCCGCCTGCATGGTTGGCGCCACCACGGTGCCATTGACCGACACGCTTAGGTCGCCAGACTGGCCAAGGGCGATATTGCCCCCTGCCCGGTTGGTTGCGTCGAAGTCGATGCCAGCGACGACCGTCTGGGCCGTCAGGCTCTGGCCGGTAATCGAGACGTTGCCAGACCCGAGGATCTGGTCCGTGACGCTGATCGCGCCCCCGAGCATCATGTCGCCATGGGCGGTCATGCTGTCCGCAGTGACAGCGACGCCAGTGGAGTTGAGATTGCCGGCAGACAGCAAGGTAACGGCATTGATGTTGCCGGATGAAGTTAGGTTCAGATTGCCACTGCCAGCCAACACGATGCTGCCATTGGCTGCAGCAGTCCTGGCGAAGTCGACGCCGGAGACGAGGGTCCCTGCCTTAATGCTCGAACCGGAAATAGAGACGTCACCACCTCCCAGTCCCTGGTTGGTAACAACCACGCCATCAACCGCGCCGGAAAGAGTGATATTCTTGTGGCCGGTGATCGTGTCGGCAGTGACGGCCTGGCCGGTGGCATTGATCGTACCAGCTGCAAACACGGTCCCGGCCTGGATGGCGCCAGCGCTGTCGTCGATGGTCAAATCGCCGCTGGTCGCCAGCACGATATTGCCGCCGGCCGCGTTGGTCGCAGCGAAGTCGACGCCAGAGGCGAGGAGACCGGCGCTGACGCCAGCGGCGTTACCGTTGATGGTGATATTGCCAGCGCTGAGCAATTGGTTTGCGACATTGACGCCGCCGGTGATACCGATGCTCCCATGGCTTGTGATGTTATTTGCCTGCAACAGGGCAGCCTGAGCAGTCAGGTCGCCGGCCGACAGCAGCTTATCGACAGCGATATTGCCCGCCGTCGCGGTCAAACCGAGCGTGCCGGCCGAGCCGAGGACAATGCCGCCGCCGTTCGCATTGGTGGCCGCAAAGTCGACGCCAGCGACAATGGCCCCAGCCGAGATAGCAGAACCTGAGATCAGAATATTGTTTGCGCCAAGAATCTGGCCGCTGACATTTGTGGTGGCATTAACGGTGAGCGCCCCGCGGGACGTGATGCCGCTTGATGTCAGCGACGCCGCGGTCACCGCCAGATCAGCGACTGACTGGATGCTGCCGGCGGTCGTATTGCCGGTGGCGCTGACGTTGAGCGCTCCGGCCGACAGCAGATTGCCGGTCGCGATATTGCCGCCGGTTGCCGTCAGGCTGAGATCACCCGCTGAGCCCGCGACAATCGCAGGCGATTGCGCTGAAAGCACGACATTGCCATTCGGATCGGCGCTGGTGGCGGCGAGATTGATGCCGGAGATGACTTTGCCGGCTGAGATCGACTGGCCGGCAACGTTGACATTGCCCTGCCCCTGCACATTGCCGGCAACAGCAATCCCGAGAGCGGCATTCAAGGCGATATTCTGGCTGCCCTGCAGCGAGGCGGCCGAGATCGAGCCGCTCGTCGCAGTCAGATTGAGGTCACCGATGCTATTGGCAGCACCGGCAATCGCGATATCGCCAGAGGTGGCGACAAGTGTTGCCACACCGTTGCCAGCCGTCACGCTTCCGACCGCAATCCCGCCGTCGGAGCTCATCTGTACGGTCGTACCGCTGTTGACATCGCCCGACACGCTCAAGAGACCAGCGCCACTCGCCAGAACAATGTCGCTAAGGGCTGCGACCGTCTGCAGGGTGACGCCCTGGTCAGCCCGGACCGCGAGTTTCTGTTGCGAGGTGACCTTGGCTGCCGTGACCTTCTGTTTCGAAGAGATGGTGACGCCATCCCGACCGGACGCATTGCCGATCGAGATCTTGCCATCGGCCGACAGCGACAGCTCGCCGGCATTGGCGGCCATGTCGGCGCTCATTTTAACGCCGGCGCCTTTTTCCGTGACGACGACCTTGATGCGGTCGGCTTGCATGGCGCCCAGCGCCGTGCCGTCGATCGCATATTCCGGCGTGCCTGACGTTGCCGTCAGCGCCGTGGAGTCGCCCGTGGCATAATCATATTTGCTGGCGCCGCCCGTCAGTCGCACGGTCTTGCCATAGATCGGCCCATTGACATGAATGTTGCGGGCAACGACGTCAAACAGATCGACCGAGCCGGGAGCAGCCGCAAAGTTCCCCCCTGCCCCTTCGAAGGTAACGTCGCCACCATTGACGGTGAAGCCGGTCAGGCTACCGTCGGCGCCGATATTGGGAACACCGGTGGTCAGGGTAGCATGCGGCGTGTTGATGAAGCCGCAGCCATTGCATGTCAGTCCATTAGGGTTCGCTACTATAACATCAGCTCTGCCACCAAACACTTCGGTGGGACCATTCAGCGCCGAACGATTGCCGCTGGTCACCTCATTCAAAATCACCGAAGCCGGGTTCGAGGCATTGAGGTTCGGATTGCCGGGTGTCACCCCGCCGAGGTTCGAGGTACCTTGATTGCCCTTGAAGTTGTTGAGGATCAGGCCCTGGGTGCCGACGTTGAAGTCGTTGTATTTATTATATGACAGGCCAGCGCCGTTCGGMGTGACGATATCCACGAGCGGAACACCGTTCGGCGCAGCGCCGACAGTTGGCTGATTGGCGGCGGGTGCCGTCGTGCTTGCCGATACCGACTGAGCATTGGCAATCGCCGGCTGCAGAAACAGGAGGGCGCTGAGGGTAACGGCCAACGACTGGCGTCCGAGGCGCACGAGCCSATGAATGGCGTTGCCAGAAKYCTGCCTTGGATATTTGCCCATGTTACGCTCTCGCCCTTTTGAGGCCGGGCTATGTCCGCGGATCCCGCAGGAACATCTAGCCTACTTCTCGCCTCGTCCAGGCCGCGTCATGCGGCACATATTGATGATTTTTCTTGATAGACTTGGTGGCGGACGTCAATTGCTACACGGATATGGAGAGCAAACTTGGGGCAGTTCGCGCAAGTTTGGTAAAGTGTGTGTGAATTTTACACCAATGCCTATAGGTAGAGCAGGGGAGAACACGCATCACGGATAGTTTCCGGATGCCTTGTCGCAGATGCTTCAGGTCTTGCGGCGCGAGGAAGGCGGACGTACCACGACGCGATGTTCGAGCACAAAACCAGGCTCTTGCTCGCGCAGCACGCCGGACAGACGACAGAAATGCCCGCAGGCATCGCAACGGCACTGGCGGTCACCGCTATCCGCCGCAAAGCCGCGATAATGCA
>NZ_JARWKZ010000058.1:0-31657 GCF_050577975.1 Rhizobium sp. BR 315
AAAAAGATCGGGCGCTGGACGATCGAGATCATCAAGCGCTCAGACAAGGCGAAAGGCTTCGAGGTTCTGCCGCGTCGATGGGTGGTCGAACGGACCTTCGCCTGGCTTGGCAGATGCCGCAGATTGGCCAAAGACGTCGAACGCTCGATCGCATCAGCCGAAGCGTGGATCATGATCGCCCACATTCGTCTCATCACCAGACGGCTAGCAAGGTATGGATATCGTTGAACGCTTTTCGAATCCGACTCTCAGAGCCTACGCCGACCGTAAAGATCGTAAAAAAATATCAGTGCAGCCAGACGGCTGCGCTCGGTTCAGACGGGAATGCGTGCACAATATGCAAAGCGTCAGCGCAAGCGACGGCAACCCCGATCCGGTGTATTTTGCTCGGGGCGTGCTGCCAAGGTATTGCAAACAAGCGCTGTTCAAAGCAGGGAAATTCTTTGGACCTTTGCGCCGAAATTGTACCATGGTCTATATTGGTTTCAGTATTTTGAGAGCACCCATGGACAATCAGGCGCAACAGCCAAACCGCGAACATCACTTTTGCGTCTCAACTGCCAAGTTTCTGTTCCACCACCCTCAGCATGGCATTGTGGCTGCGCGTGATCCCATTAAGCTCGCGGACGCTAAGCAATATGGACTGAGTCCGATTTTGCTTTATGGCGTTGCTGTCGCCCGCCTGCCAATCCGCTGGCTGACATTCTCTACCGTTACCCATCGCAGAACATTTCGCGAAGTGTTGCTGACGGCATGGGGAAGCGCGCAGGGATCGCGTGGCTTGCCAGACATTCTCCGTGTGAACCGCTTCTGTAACGGGCTGTCCCGAGTCAATCCCTTTTGAGCTTAATCCCTCGCCGAGTGCTTGCTTCTGTCCGCAGTCGACGCCGGGGTCGCTGCTTTATGGGGTCTGCTGAGGACCGGCTGGCCAATCTAAGGACGCGCAGTCACCTCAGTGCTGCTTGCGGTTCATCGGCCTATCCGCTCCATCGTCCCGGCGAAGGGACCTTGCTCCGGTGGGCTGATGGTGGTGCCCGCCCGAAACCTTGTCTTGTTGTCTCGCTTCCTGCTCAGGCGGTCATGGCTGACGCCGCCTTGTGGGGAATGAAGTTGGTTTTATCCCTGAGCATGTGGTGCAACACCACCGCCAGCTTACGGGCCAGCGCAACACGCGCCTTTCTGGGTCCCGCACGTCTTGCAACCGCCAGCGCCCAGCTTTTGAGATCCGAACCCTTCACGGGGCGCGTCAGGATGACATTGGCCGCCTCGTAGAGCGCGGTTCGTACGCCCGCATCACCGATCTTCGAGATGCGGCCGCTATAATCGGTTTCGCCCGATTGATACTTCTTGGGCGTCAATCCGAAATGCGGCCCCACCGCTCGTGATGATCGGAAGCGCTCAGGCGCGTCAACAGCCGACACGAATGTCAGCGCCACCAGCACGCCAACGCCGGGCGTCGTCATCAGCCGACGTGCATTATCGTCCTGACGGGCCATGACACGCAGCTTTCGTTCAAAACCTGCAAATTCGTCCATAAGCGCGTCGCGCACCTTCAACAGTGAAACGGTGATCGCCTCCAAGGTCGGATGACCTTCAATCAGCTCGCGGATCCGTGCCGCATAGGTGCGCCGCGTGGTCGGCCCTACCTTGAGGCCGAAACCGCGCAGAATGCCCCGGAGGCTCATCTCGATGTCGTGAAGTTTTCCCTGGATGAGCTTGCGTGCGGTCAGCAGCGCTCGCACCTCCTGGGCCGGAAGAGATTTGCAGTGGACCGGCCTGAACCAGCCAAGCCGCATTAACTGCGCAATACCCCGTGCGTCCTTCTTGTCGGTCTTCACGGGCATCGTCTTGAAGGCCGCCCGCACGTGGCGCGTCTCGATCAGTTCGACCGCCAGATCCGCCTTCGCCATTTCCGCGTAAAGCCATTGCGACAAGGGGCCAGCCTCAAGACCAATTCGTTCCATCGCCGCGCCCTGCTCGCCAAACCAGGCGATCAGCGCATCGGGTTCACTGTGGACCTTTGCCTCGCGCACGATGCGGCCATCCGCATCCACCACGCACACACTCGAGTATTCCAACGAGACATCGATTCCGGCATACTGCTTCATGGTCGTCTCTCCGTGATGCTATGGAGCAGGCCACTCCTGACTCCGCGACACCATCATTGTGAGGGACGACCACCAAGCCTTCAAACTCGCCTGGCTGGGATCCGCCCGTTACACCATCTATCTTATGCAGGCCGATCCATCGCTGGCGGCGGATCTCACTAAAATCGGAATCCGACTTGAGGTTGCCGACACCACGGACAAAACGGTACCCGCATCGTTGCGCTCGGCCCAGGATGCTTCTAGTACCGTTCCGCAGAGATTCTGACGGGTTGAGCTATCGCAAGATTGGCAGCGCTTCGGGTTGTACGAGCAATTGAATGCTTCGCGCTTCTCCAGGCTGGCGTTGAATGAGACCGGCCTTTTCCAGGGTTATCACCATCTGGTGTACAGACGGTGCGGTCACCTCAAAGTGGCGACGCATGTCCGCTTCTGCCGGGGAGCGTTTGAAGATCCTGGTATAGGCATAAATGAAGGCCAGGTATTGGCCCTGCAGCTGCGTGAACTGTGGCGCTCCGGCAGGAGGCTCTTTGCCAAACGTTTGATTCATTTGAGTTTAACCTGTGTTTCATCGCATCAGGAGGCTCAAATGAATATAAGATATCATGTGGAACTCAACCAGCTTGAACGTGAGCAACTGAACGCTCTTTTGAGCGGTGGCCGTCACTCGGCGCGCAGGCTCAAGCGTGCACAAATCCTGTTGGCGGCGAATGAGGGTGTGAGCGACGAGGTCATCGCTGCGACTTTGAATGTCAGCGGATCGACCATCTATCGCACCAAGCGCCGCCTGGTAGAGGCCAATCTCGAAGGCGCGTTGAGTGAGGAGCCACGGCCCGGCGTTGCCCGCAAACTATCAGCCAAGGAGGAAGCACTTCTGGTGGCGACGGCTTGCTCAACTCCGCCGCCCGGCCGGGCACGTTGGACGCTTGAGCTTCTGGCTGACGAGATGATCAAGCTGACCGATCACGCGCAGATCTCCTGCGAGACCGTGCGCCGAAGGCTTGGTGAAAATCATCTCAAGCCATGGCGAAAAGACATGTGGTGCATTCCCAAGGTCGACGGGGAATATGTCGCCCGAATGGAAGACGTCCTGGACCTGTATGCCGAAGCCCCAGACCCGCAAAGGCCGGTTGTCTGCTTTGACGAAAGCCCGGTCCAACTGATTGGCGAGGTGCGGGACCCCATTTCTGCAAAGCCGATGCAGCCCTTGCGCTACGATTGTGAATATCGCCGCAATGGCACCGTCAATCTTTTCGTTTTCTTGGACGCGCATCAGCCATGGCGGCGGGTGAAGGTCACCGATCGGCGCACCAACAAGGACTTCGCCGAGTGCATGCGCGAACTGGTCGACATTGACTATGCTGACGCAAAGACCATTCGTGTTGTTATGGACAATCTCTCTACCCATTCACCCGGCGCGCTATACGACGCGTTTCCTGCCGCCGAAGCCCGTCGTGTGCTCAAGCGGCTTGAATTCCACCACACGCCGAAACACGCAAGTTGGCTGAATATGGTCGAGATCGAGATTGGCGTTTTGAAAAGCCAATGCCTCGACCGCAGGATCGACGACAAACACAGGATGATTGCAGAGATCAATGCTTGGCAGCAGCAGAGAAACGCGCAAAGGGCACAAATCCAATGGATGTTCACCACCGAAAAAGCCCGTGAAAAACTCCACAAGGCCTATCCAGTCAAAGAGTCATAATCTCTGCGGAGGGGTACTTGAAGAAGCACGACCCGGTTGATCCGTCTCTGGCCGCGTCCGTCGAGGCCCTTTGCCGCGATGCACATAAGGATCACGACTGGAGGGCCGGCCGGGGTCCTCGCAGGCTCAGCAACCGAAAACTCGAGAACATCGAGCGGTGGCTGGAGTTGCCAATGCGCACCCCGCCATCCATTCCCCTCGAAGACGTCGATTGGGAAGTCGGTCCATGGCTGTCATCCTGGGAGATCTCGCTGCCGCCCGATCGGCCGCGTTATTTTCACCATGACAACTTATGCGGCAGAACCTGGCTGCTTTCGGGAGAGGAGCCATTAGGCGACATGGACGATGATGACGAGTTTCCAGCTTATGAAGAGCACGACAATACGGCGGAAATCGCCAAAAATCTGGTCGCCTGCTGGCCCAATCCGCCGAAAGAGATTGCGGCTACGGTCGGCGTTACCCTGCGACAACTCCAATGGTTTCTCTCGGAACGCTCCTCCCTGGACAGAACGGCCCGCTACGACCTTTCACGCCTGTTGGGCGTCGCGTATGACGAGCGGATGGGCGGCTACACTCCTTCGGGACCTTACGTCCTGATCGCCAGAAAAGCACAGGCGCTCGACGCGATCTATCAGGAGATTTCCGGCGCTGGTGATGCTTGTCCTTGTGAACTCGTTCCCGCGCAGGGAGAGGCAGATCCGAGCTGGCGATACGTCTTGATCAATGCATATGGAACGCCGCCGACCGTTGTCATGGCGCGCCGTGGCGAGGCAATCGCGGAGCGCCTTCCCGACCTGATCATGAACTACGAGGGCATTCGGCCGGTCTCCCCTACTTTTTACCGGGATGTGGTCACCACCTGCGCCCGCGCCTGCCAAACCCCTCAAGCGAATGTCCGGGAGATGACAGAATTCGCGAAACGGTATGAACGGCACTGGATTGATTGCGCGTGGCTACCGGATTGAATTTTCTGGTAGCACGTGAGCTCTGATGTTTGAGCGCGTTCGAACATACCAGCCTGGTTTCTTTGCACCCCTCCTTCCATAGGGAAAATGGAAGGTGCCGCTTTAACTCATCGTTTTCCGCGACCGTACAGCTCGATGTCAGCGACGGCGTCAGTCTTCCTTGCCTGGATGTTATCGCCATTTCCGTCAGCAAGGCGCTTTTGTGGCATACGGTCGAGGCCCGGTCTGGCAATCGAATCTACGACCTGGCCTGCCTTGGAGAAGAGGCAGCCCGGCTAGCGGCTGATCTCTACAGCTTCTTGAACCATCACCTCTTCGAATTGATCGGCTCAGACGTCGGTCATTTGAGCGAGGTGGACACGAGACTACAGTCTGTTGTCGAGGGTAGCCCGCAGGCAATATTTAGCGCAAGCCGACCTTTCCCATGCGATTTGGGGCGTTAGAGTCAATCACTCTTCTGAAACGGCCGTCTCCTCCTAAATAACGAGGTCTAATGAAAGATCCCAACGGGGCCCGTGGATCGACTTCTCCGCCCGCGTCGGTTTCTGGTTCGGCTCCCAGCGGCAGCCATTGTGCGCTCCTTCCAGACAGGAGGAGCTCGCCGGTAAATTCTTCAGGAGGCGGATGCGATCTTCACGTTTCCGCCATGTCCGCCTCCCCCAAAGACCCGGTGTTCGCCGAATGCGGAGCGGATCTGCCCATGAGGGCCGGGCAGGCCTATTTCGGGGAAGAGCAACTCGCAAACCCGGTAGGCTTCTTCCAGGTGCGGATAGCCGGAGGCGATGACGGTATCGATCCCGAGCTCCTGATATTCCCGGAGACGTTCCGCGATGGTCTTCGGAGATCCGACCAGTGCGGTCCCCGCACCCGTGCGGACGAGACCAATCCCCGCCCAGAGATTGGGAGAGACTTCGAGCTTTTCGCGGCGTCCCTGATGCAGGGCGACCATGCGCGCCTGGCCGACCGAATCCGAGCTCTTCGCGAACACTTCCTGCGCTGCGGCAATCGTTTCGTCGGAAAGCTTGGAAATCAGCCGGTCGGCCGCGGCCCAGGCCTCTTCATCGGTCTCGCGAACGATGAAGTGAAGACGGATGCCGAAGCTGACGTGCTTGCCCTTCGCCGCGGCGGCCTGGCGGACCTTGGCAATCTTCTCTGCCACTTGCGCCGGCGGTTCGCCCCAGGTCAGGTACTTGTCGGTGATACCGCCGGAAAACGCAATTGCAGCGTCGGACGATCCGCCGAAATAGAGCGGAGGGCGCGGTTCCTGTATAGGCGGCAGGCCAAGTCTCGCATCGATGGCCTTGATATACTTGCCGTCGAGGTTGGCCTTTCCGGTCTCGACCAGCGAGTTGAACACCTGGAAGAACTCGCCCGCATGATCGTAGCGTTCGTCATGCGGCAGGAAAATGCCGTCACCGGCGAGCTCCTGGGCACTGCCGCCGACCACGATGTTAATCAGCAGGCGGCCATTGGAAACGCGGTCGAGCGTCGCGGCAAGGCGCGCATAATAAGCCGGCGATGCCGTACCCGGCCGAATGGCCACCAGAAATTTCAGTCGCTCGGTATGGGCGGCGAGATCGGCGGCCAGAATGAAGGATTCTTCGCACGCCGCCCCCGTTGGGATAAGCACGCCGGAATATCCCAGCCGGTCGGCAGCCTTCGCGATTTCGCGGAAATAGGCGGGATCCGCCGGGCGGCTGAGATCGTCCGACCCCAGATACGCACCGTCACCGGACGAAGGGATGAACCAAAGAAAGTCGAGAGGCCTATCGATTACCGTCATTCCCATTCCTGTCAAAAGCGGCAGAACCGTTACAGATTTTCTCGATATTATTAAATTCTATAGTTTTCATAAGCAATTTTCTTCCAACTATCGTGCGGCTTTCGAAAAGATCGGTTCTCTTGCGGCGGTCTTAGTGACCGAAGTGATCAGTAAGTGTCTGTCTGATACGGTTCGCACCGAACACGGCGTGTTCGGTGACCTGGGGCAGACCCATCAGTTCACCAGAGGTTCCTCGGCCAAGGGGCCGGCAATGAGCACATTAGACACGGCTTCACTCCCTCGAGAGATCGAATGTGCTTTACCATTGCAGGCGATACCGAGCCACGTCGGGCAGGGCTGCAGGAGGCCGGCGACGCTAAGGTCGCGTAAAAAGTCCTGGCTCTCGAGAATAGCGCCATGCCCCGGCCCTGTTGTCACGACGATGGCCTCGACCATGATTTCCCGACTATCTCGCCTGTGCCGTTGTCGTAGGCTCACCTTGAAGCTGGAGCCGGTTCTCTCAACCGCCGCTACTGAAGCGGCGAGGATCTCAAGTTTGCCGCTGGAGAGCTCATCATTGATGACATCCTCCACCTGCGGCGGATGCGGAAGCGGTGGACGTCCCAGAACGGCCTGACATGGCGGGCGATCGGCCGGCGTTCGGCCATCGGCAAAGCGGCCCACACTTCTTGTCCCTGCAAGCGAACAGCATCGAGCACACAGTGCCAGGACAGTCCCTTGGCCTCAGCCTTCCTGTCCGCTGTGCGCACGTGCCGCAAGAGGCGGCTCGCCGTCATTGCGGGTTCCGTCACGAGATCGCCCAGCGCCTCCTGTCCGGCCGGCTGTGCCCGCGCGAACGAAGACCGCGCCGAGAGATGGATGATGTGGCCATAACGTCCGCGACGCTTCAGCGATGCCACGACGTCTGCCCGGTCCGTCCGTTCCCGATAATCAGCACATGGTCGGTCGCCGCGATGGGGCCAGCGCACCAGCGACCGTGACATCCATGACGAGTTTGCCGTCTCCGCGCAACGGCACGAGGACGTGGGCAAAGCCGGCGGCGGATGGCTGACGGCAAGGACCAGGAAATCGGCTCGAATCTCGGATCAGTCGGCAGCCTGCAAGCGATATTCCTGACCGTCTCGGCCAACTGTCTGGATTGTGGCTCGGCAGTGCACGATCCGACCCTCTGCGATCAAGGGGCGCAGTCGGGCAGCCACATAGTCACCGAAAACGGAACGCCAGGGATAAGGCAGGCCATCTCGACCGATCAGTCTTTCGTCGGCAACCTCGGTCGAACACTCTGCGAGCAGTTCAGGAAATCGTCGGGTCGCTCCGGAAAGAGTGTCATCTTACCTGCGGAGACGTTTATCCGGTGCGCAGGGTCGTTTGTACCATAGGCCAGACCCGTCACCGATATCAGAGCGCCAAGGCGATCTCATTCGGATCTCCACAGAATTCGATAGGTAATCTGAAAATCAGAGGGCGCCATGCCGCGGGGGCAGGATGCCATTCAGATAGAAGTTTCCGATATGGTGATATTTCCAGCGCACCGGATCATGCAGGGAATGCGTGCGGGCATTACGCCAAAAGCGGTCGAGCCCATAGCCTTCGAGCGTCGAGCGCGCACCACCGAACTCGATAAGCTTGGTGGCGGCAAGCTGTGCCACTTCCGTCCCGAGCGCCTTAACCTCCGCGACAGCAACGGATGCCTGCGCTACGCTCGCCGCCGTCGGTTCTGCGATGGCGCGGTCGATGATCCGCCCCGCCCTTTTGAGCAGCGCGTCGGCCGCATGCACTCTGATCGCGACGTCGCCGACGCCATGTATGGTGTGCGGATCCTCATAACCGTGCTCGATCGTCAGTTCAAAAAATGGCCGTGCATGGGCACGAACGTAGGAAATCGTCTCCGCGAGCGCCCCGCGCGCGATGCCGACTTGCACAGCAGCATGGATTATCTGCGCAAAAGGACCCATCGGCGTCGGCTGTTCGAAGCTTCCATCATGGTCAACGATCTGAAACGGCGCCACCTCGACGTCGTCGAAGGTGACGGTCCCGCTCCCTGTCGAACGCTGCCCGAAGGACGACCAGTCGTCGACGAAGCCGAGCCCCGGAGCAGCCCGGTCCATGAAGACCAAATGGACGCGGCCATTCGGTCCCTTCGCCACAGCGACGACGATATGGGCGAACAGTGAGCCGGTCGCGTAAAACTTCTGGCCGTTCAGATAGAGTTTTCCGTCGCGCTCGGCGAAATGCGTCTTAAAGTCGACCGGCGTCTTCGTGCCGATCTCTGTGAAGGCGTTGCCAAGACGGTCACCCTGCAGCACGCCCCGGAAATAGTGCTGCTTCTGCTCCTCGCTGCCGGTCAGTCGCAGCGCCTCTACCATGTAGAAATGATTTTGCGGGATCTGCCCGATTGAAGAGTCCGCAGCCGAGATGATGGCGGTGACCTCGGCCAGCGTCACCGCAGAGACGCCGGCGCCGCCATATTCCTTCGGGATGGTGATTGCCCAGAGACCGCTTTGCGAGAAGCGGTCGATCTCCGCAAGCGGAAGGCGTCGTTCGCGGTCGCGCTGAGCGGCACCGACCGCGAATTCAAGCGCAAGGTCCGTCGCGATCTGGATGGCCTCCGCATCATCGCGGATGACATGGGCCAGGCCCCCGCGCGCGGCTATGCGCGGCGCGGGACGGCCGGCGGTGAGCGCTGCATCCCGGTGCAGCTTGCGATCATTTGTGCTCATCTTGGGGTCAGTTCCAGGCGTGGCGCGGCGGGTGGACGCGGTTCAGATAATAATTGCCGACATGGTAGAACTTCCAGCGCACTGGATCATGCAGCGTATGGACGCGGGCATTGCGCCAGTGGCGGTCAAGTCCGTGCTCGGCGAGGGTCGAGCGGGTTCCTGCAAGTTCGAACAGCTTGTTCGTTGACAGGATCGCAATCTCCGTCGTCAGAACCTTGGACTCGCCTGTCTTGATCGTTGCTTCCGAGACCGTCTCCAGCGTCGGATTGGCGCGCGCCACATCGATGGCGTGCCCGGCGATCTCTAGCAGCGCTTCGGCCGCATGCAGCTTGATCTTCAGGTCGCCGATCTGGGCAATGGTGAAGAGGTCTTCGCCGGCGGTCGCCTTGCCGCTGTCGATCCAAGGCCGGCTATACTTGCTGACGAACTCGATCGTATCGTCGATCGTGCCCCGGGCGATGCCGACATCGATCGCCGACTGGATGATCTGCGAGACAGGGCCGCCGACTGTCGGATGGTCGAAAGAGGTGACCTTCAGCGCCCGAGCCTTAGGCACGCGCACGTTTTCGATCTTAACCGAACCCGACGCGGTGGTGCGCTGACCGAAGCTCGACCAGTTGTTGGTGACGGTGAGACCGGGGGCGTCGCGGTCGGCAAAGACGAGATAGCCCTGGCCAGTCTCGTCGACGCCGACGATCGGCACGATATGGGCAAGGAGCGCGCCAGTCGTGTAGAATTTCTCTCCGTTGACGACCACGTCGTCGCCATCATGAACGACCTTGGTCTCGAAATCGGCGACGGTCTTGCTCTTCAGTTCGGAGAAGGCGTTGCCGTAACGGATCCCTTCGAGCGCCCAGCCGAAGAACAGTTTCTTCTGCCCTTCCGTGCCGTCGAGATCGACGGTCGCGACGATCGCCAGATGGTTCTGAGTGATCTGCGCGATGGCCGGATCGGCCGCAGCGATGATGGCGATCACCTTTGCGAGCGTGGCATAGGAGACTTCCGGACCGCCATAAGCTTTCGGCACGTTGATGCTCCAGAGACCGCTTTGCGAATACGCGTCGAGCTCGGCGATCGGAAGCAGTCCCTCCCGGTCACGCAGCGCCGCCCCGACCTTGAAGCTCGCGGCCAGCTTCTCGGCTATCTGGATAGCCTCCTCTTCGCTCCTGATCACATGCGCCGGCTTGACCGGGCGCGGACGGGGCGACAATGGGTCTGTTGAATTGACGCGCGGATGGACGCTGTGATCAATCTTGGTCTCGGTGATGCTTCCCATAAGGAAAAACCTCGTCGGTTAAGGACCTCAGCTGGCATTGGCCAGCGTAATTGCCTGGTTGCGTTTGAAGGATTCGATGTCGCGGTAACGGTCGGCCGGATGGGCCTTGGGCAAATGGGGTCCCTCGCCGAACAGCTTCTCCCGCAGCGTTCCGGGGCGATAGCCGGTCGGATAGACCCCGCGCTTCTGTAGTTCCGGCACCAGATAGCCGACGATATCCTCAAAGGTCTCGGGAGTTACGGCATAGGCGAGGTTGAAGCCGTCAACGTCGGTCTCCTCAACCCAGGCCTGCAGCTCGTCGGCTATGGTGGAGGGCGATCCCACGACCACCGGTCCCATACCGCCGATACCGCCCCATTCGGCGAGCTCCCTGATCGTCCAGCGCTTATTCGGATCGCCTTCCGAAAGGCTCTCGATCGCCGAGTGGATGGCGTTGGTCTCGACCTTGCGCACGAGGTCGTCCGGTGCGTAGCGCGAAAAGTCGACGCCTGTCCAGCCGGACATGAAAACCAGCGAGCCATCATAGGAAACGTAATCGAGATAGTCGCGGAATTTGGCGCGCGCCTTCTCGTCGGTTTCGTCCACGATGACGGTCATCAGATTGTAGATGCGGAACTTCGACGCATCGCGCCCGACGGTCGCCGCCCGCAGCCGGACATCACGCACATAGTTCTTCAGAATGGTCCTGGTCTGTGCCGCAACGAAGACGCATTCTGCATGCTCCGCCGCGAATTGCTTGCCCGGCCCGGAAGCACCGGCCTGATAGAGCACCGGGGTACGCTGCGGCGACGGCTCGGTCAGGGCGTAGCCCGGCACTTCGAAGAAGCGGCCCTTATGGCCGATCTCGTGCACCTTCGACGGATCGGTAAAGATGCGTTTCTCGCGGTCGCGCAGTACGGCACCTTCTTCCCAGGAACCCTCAAGGAGCTTGTAGATGACCTCGAGATATTCGCTCGCCACTTCGTAGCGGTTATCATGCGCACGCAATCCGCCTTGTCCAATGTTCTTGGCACCGCTCTCCAGATAGGAGGTCACGATATTCCAGCCGACGCGCCCCTTTGTCAGGTGGTCGGCGGTGGCCAGACGCCGTGCGAAGGGATAGGGGTGCTCAAACGAGATCGAGGCGGTGATGCCGATGCCGAGATGTTCGGTGGCTAGCGCAATCGGGACCGCGAGTTGGATCGGATCATTAACCGGAATCTGCGCCGCCTGTTGGATGGCGTGGTAGTTGTTGCCCTTGTAGACGTCGTAGTAGCCGATCACGTCAGCGATGAAGATGCCATCGAAGACCCCCTTTTCGAGCGTCCTCGCAAGACCTTGCCAGTAGTCCAGATCCTTGTATTTCCAGGATCTGTCCCGGGGATGCGCCCAAAGCCCGGGCGACTGGTGACCCACGCAGTTCATGTCGAAGGCGTTGAAATGTATCTGCTTGGTCATTCCTCGATCCCATCCGAATTTCAGGCTTGGCCCCGAAGCATCCAGACACTGCACATATTTAACAGTTATTATATGTTTTTTATAGACTATTTCGTGGAATTTTTTTCTCGGAGTTTGATGGGCAGTGAATGGCTCTCGTCTCGGTTATCGCGCTGATCGGCCTTATTTGACAGCATCCGCTCGTGCGTCGCCACTTCGGCTCTAGCCGCTCGAAGCGTCGCGCCGAAAAGAAATTCTATGTTTTTTGTGTACTTTAAATTCCTGTTGGTTAACGGCAGGAGTTATCTGGCGAATGATCCCCCAAAGGCCGACGCGGGTGCCACACGGAATACCGCTCCGTGGTCATTCCTGCGGCCCGCACCATCGCAACCGAGGATCAATTCATGTCCGACCCCATCATCGACCAAGCATATCGCCGCCGCACGGTCTTGAAGACCATGCTGGCATCAGGAGCGCTTCCTCTTCTCTCATCGGGCGTCTTGTCCTCCGCCCTGGCCGCAGGCAATCGGTTCGCCGGACACACCCTCAATCTCCTGATCATTCAGCCGCATGTCGTCACAGGCAAGAAGATCTCCGAGGATTTCGAGAAGCTTACGGGTGCGAGGGTCAACGTAACCGCCGTTCCCTACGACCAGGTCAGCGTCAAGGCGACCCTCGACTTTCAATCTGGAGCCGGTGAATTCGACGTCATCGACTATTTCTATACCTACAAGGGCCAGTTGGCCGAGGACGGCGTGATCGAGGACGTCACTGACTTGATCGAGAAAGACAAGGCGGAAATCCAACCCGACGACTTCATCCAGACGATCTATGACCAGTACACGCTGCATGAAGGCCGTCGCTATGGCCTGCCTTATGACGGCGACAGCCACCTTCTGTTCTACAACAAGGAACTCTTCGATCGTTATGGCCTCAAGCCAGCAACGACCTGGGACGAATACAATGAAAACGCCAAGATCATCACCGACGCGGAATCCAAGAACGGTATCTACGGTGCTGCAGTCCTGGGCGCGAAGATCCCGGTGATCATCCTGTCGACCTATGCCAACCGCCTCACCGGCTTTGGCGGCAACTTCCTGAAAGCAGACGGCACCTCGGCCCTCGACAGCGCCGAAGCCGTGGAGGCGCTGAAGTCGCTCCTCGCATCCGCACCGCATGCATTGCCGACGCCGCTCGAGACGCGCTTCGAGGAAGGTCTACCCGCCTTCCTCAGCGGTAAGGCCGCCCAGATCGACTTTTGGACTGACCTCGGCGGCTACGCCCAGGATCCCAAGGGCTCGAAGATCGTCGACAAGTGGGGCGTCACCCGCATTCCAGTCGGTGGCGCCAACAAGACACCGCGTCTTGCCTTCAACGCCGGTTTCGGCTTCGCAATCACCAGCGGGTCGAAGAACAAGGACGTCGCCTGGGAACTGATCAAGCTCGCGACCAGCAAGGGCTACCACGAACAACTGCTCACGCTGACCGGCTCCGGTATCGATCCCGACCGTCACTCCGGCCTTAACTCCGAAAAGTTCAAGGCCTTCCAGCCGCTCGTCCAGCCGCTGCTGGCAGACGGTGCACTTGAAAACAGCCTCGCCTGGCCCACGGCCGTTTATGCCCCGAAGCTGGAAAACGCGCTGACCGATGAACTCTCCCTCGCCCTTGCCGGGACCAAAAGTGCCGAACAGGCGATCGCCGATGCCCATAAGTCCTGGACGAACATCATCGAAGCCAATGGCTGATCATTGAGCCCCGGCCCACCTGCGGACGTCGTACACCAGTCCCAAAGGCGTGGCTCGCGGCCGAGGGGGCACGCCTTTCCAGAGAAGAACGACGAAGACCACAGGCACGATGACATGACTGCGATCGATTTCCCCCCCGCTCGAAGACGCGCCGCCTCAACGACGGCAGATCACGGTATTTCGGCACACCGGGTCATCGGTTGGCTGTGGATCTCTCCGATCTTGCTCGGGCTCGCCTCGACCCTGGTCTATCCCACACTCTTCCTGGTGGCCCTTGCGCTCAGCAAAAGCACGCTCGGGAAACCCTTCCGCAGCTTTGTCGGATTGCGACATGTGCGGGACGTCCTCCAGGATCCGCTGTTTGTGACCTCTCTGACCAAGAGCATCGCCTATGCTTTCATCACGGCGAGTACCCAGCTGGCTATCGGCTTTTTGATCGCCTTGCTCTTCAGCCAGCTCCTGAAGGCCGGACGGTTCCTGGTAAGCCTGATCCTGCTGCCGCTCATGACGCCGCCGGTGATGGTGGGAGTCGCATGGAAGTTGATCCTCGCGCCGGCCGGAGGGCTCCTGAACGGGGTGCTCCTGAACCTTGGCATTGTCGACGCGCCCGTAAGCTTCCTGGGCGATCCTGTCTTTGCCTGGTTCGCGATCGCGGTTGCCGATGTCTGGCAATGGACGCCCTTCGTCGTCATCCTTAGCTTCGCCGCCCTTTCGACCATTCCCGAAGGCGTCCACGAGGCATCGATCATTGATGGAGCATCACCTCTGCAACGCTTCTGGCACATCACGCTTCCGCTCGTGGCGGCGCCGCTCTCCTCAATCTATCTCCTGAAGCTCATTCTCTCCTTCAAGGTCTTCGACCTCGTCTATGTCCTGACGTTCGGCGGTCCGGGCTTTGCCACTACGACGACCGGCTTCTCCATCTATCGCCGCGCATTGGAACAGTTCGATGTCGCCCGCGCCGCCGCCGAGACCCTGATCTATAGTCTGGTAATTGGCGCAGTGCTCTGGCCCGTCATCCGCATTCACCAGCATCTCGAGAGGAAAGACGCATGAAGATCAACCGCTCCGACATTCTGCTCGTTGCCGCGACCGCGCCGATCTTCATCTTCTTCACTCTGCCGATCGCGTATCTCATCTCGGTTTCTTTCAAGACCAAAGACGACGTGCTGAGCGGGCACTTCCTGCCGACAAGCCCGACGCTCGACAATTGGCCGGCCGCCTTCGAGGCTGCCTGTCTTTCAGGATTCATAGCCAACTCCGTTGCCGTATCGCTGCTCGCCGGCGCCCTGACGTTGCTGCTCACCCTCCCCGCCGCCTACGCCGTGCTGCGACTCGGCATCGGTGGCAAGTGGCTCGGTGATCTCACTCTGTCGAGCTACATGGCGCCACCGATCGTGGCTCTGATTCCCCTGTTCTATCTTCTCAAGGCAACCGGGCTCCTCAACACGCATGCCGGACTTGTGATGCTCTACGGCTTTGCCAATATTCCCGTCGCCTTCTGGCTTCTCACGCCTTTTCTCCGGCGCATGCCGCTGGAGATTGAACAGGCGGCAGCAGTCGACGGAGCCGGCCCCTTCCGGATCCTTGTCCATATCGTCGTGCCGATCATTGTGCCAGGCATCGTGGCGACGCTGATCATTGTCTCGGTCCTCGCCTATAACGAGTTCCTCTTTGCCTCCGCCTTCACCTTTTCCGACGAGACGCGCACGCTTCCCGTCGGCATCTCGCTCTTCCAGGGGGATCGGCTGGTCAATTTCGGACAGATGGCGGCTGCTTCTCTCGCGGGCATCGCACCAGTCTATCTGGTGGCACTCTTCCTGCAGCGTTATCTCGTTGCAGGTCTTGCCCATGGCGGCCTCAAATGACGACTGGACACGGTGCAAGCACGAGAATTCCGAGGAGTGGGCGGGATTGTTCCTCCGAGCCGTCACCCTCGCTAGAGAAGCTCGGGCGCATCCATACCCGCCTCAGTCTTATGACAAAGGGAGTGAACTGCTTCGTCGCCAGATCCGAGGCGAGCATCTCGCATGCGTACCGGCGTGTTCTTTTCGCATACCTAAACCGCTTCCCGTGACAGTGATCCGCCCCCCGCGCAAGATCTCTTATTTAGCTTCGAACGAGTTCAGCAATATTGACCTCAAGCCCAACTTGATAGCCGCAAGATAGTTTCATAAGTCGGGGAGACCTGCCCATTTCTCGATTCGATAAGGCAGAAGTTAATATACCCGCCCCCCGCCGGAGGGGGTTTAAGGCGAGCTCCGCCTGCGTTCTGAGCTTCTGACCTGCTGGTGCGATGGGAAGATATTTCTCGTTCATCGACCCTCTACTCGAATTCCGGTTAGTCCTGCACTTCCCGATGCGAATTACAGATTCCTAATGCCATCCAATGATTCCGAGCTCAACAGCTTTCAATGCAGCAGCCATTCTGCTGCTGCAGTTTAGCTTTCGCATGGCATTCCTAAGATGAAAATTTACCGTGTGCTCCGATATGCTCAATGTCTTCCCGATCGCCCACGATGATTTACCTTTCGCAGTCCATGCGAGGCATGCTTTTTCGCGGTTTGAGATGGCTGGATATTCCGTGTTCATGGCCGAGTTTTGCATCGTGCGGTTCCTAGGTGGAGTCTTGAGCCGGCGAGAGGTTCGGAAGGGACAATGCGCTTGTCACCGTGATCGATCCCAAAGCGAGACTCAAGAACCGTGCCAAATCGTCAACTGTGGCGCCAAATGCGCTAGAACCTCAGTGGCGGGGCCGGTAAGTGTCAATAAAAATCGGTTTCGATGGCGAGATGAGCAATCTCTGAACCGACTCACGACAGCGACTGTCGGTTGAACCGGCCGCCTGACCAAAGTACCCCCTTAAAAAGGAGAGCCTTTCGTGTCGAAGGGCCGGATGTCGCAGCGAAAGCGCTGGCGATCTCGCAACAGCCGGCGGCCGTCATCATTCATATCACCGCCGCCAAGCCTGACGGGGCAGCCGCCGGCAACTGTTTAGGCAAGCCGAGGTTGGCATGGAGCGTCTCTTCTCCGCCTTCGGTGCGGATACACGCCCCGCTCCTGCAAAAGCGGCACGACCTTTCCGACGAATTCGTCAAAGCCGCCAGGAGGTAAATGCGGCGCGAAGACGAATCCATGCGCGCCATCGGCTGCTCCGGCTTTTGATAATGCAGATCATATTGGCTTATTCGTCAACGCCTCCGACATATGTTTGGCAGAGGCCGCATTTGGTTCACTTTGCCACGAACCTTGAGGTCTCTCACGCCGTGACGGCGCAAGAGACTTTTGCGGATCGTCAACTCCACGCATGCAGCGGGGGATTTTCGCCATTCAGGAAATATCTTCCAAGAATGGCGTATTTCCAGCGCACGGGGTCATGGAGCGTATGGGTGCGCGCATTGCGCCAATGGCGATCGAGGTTGTGCTCGGCGAGTGTTGAGCGAGTGCCTGCGAGTTCGAACAGCTTGTTGGTCGCAGCAATCGCGATTTCGGTCGATAGGATCTTGGCCTCGGCCGTGACGATCTGCGCTTCGGCGACCGTCTCCGCATTGGGGTTCAGTACGGCGCGGTCGATTGCATAGCCGGCTTTTTCCAAAAGCGCTTGCGCGGCATGCAGGCGCAGCGTCAGGTCGCCGACGGCCTGGATTGTATAGGGATCCTCCCAGGCATGATCCTGGCCGCTATCCACCCATGCCCGGCTCTTGGTGCGCACGAAGGCGACCGTCTCGTCAATGGCGGCCTGTGCGATACCGGTGTCGACGGCAACCTGGATGATCTGGAAGATCGCACCATCTGCGCTCGGCACTTCATAGCCCTTGTATCCAGGCACGAGATGGGTCTTCGGCACCTTGACGTTGTCGAGCAGCACGGTGCCGGACAGCGTCGTGCGCTGCCCGAACGAGGACCAGTCATCGATGACGGTGAGCCCCCGCGCATCCCGCTCGGCAATCGCATACCAGGCCCGCCCTTCGTCATCGAGCGCGACGATCGGCACAAGATGCGCGAGCAGAGCGCCGGAGGAATAGAACTTGCGCCCGTTGACGACAACGTGGTCGCCGGCATCGCTGAAGCGCGTTTCGAAATCGACCGCCCGTTTGGAACCGAATTCCGAAAAAGCGTTGCCGAAACGGGTGCCTTTCAGCACCTCGGCAAACAGGAGTTTCTGCTGGGCGACATCCGATACAGTCCGGATGGCAGCGACGACCCCCAGATGGTTCTGGGCGATCTGACCGATCGATGAATCCGCCGCCGATATGATTTCGATGACCTTTGCAAGCGTGGCGTACGAAACCTCCGGGCCGCCGAAGGCCTTTGGCACATTGATCGACCATAGGCCGCTTTGCGAAAAGGCATCCAACTCGGCGACGGGCCAAATGCGTTCGCGATCGCGCTTGGCGGAGTCCTTCACGAATTCGGCCGCAAGCCGGCGGGCAACAGCGATTGCCTCGGCATCGTCCTTGATGACATGGGCGGGCTCAGCCGGACGAGGAACCGCCGGCACAGCCTTGACGGCATTTTCGGTATTGACCTGTGAGAGCGTCATGATGGATTCTCCTGGTTGACGATGGCGGCCGATCAGGCCTGTGGGAGGCTTGTTGTGGCGGGTATGGATGCCGGTGTGGATTTCTGACCGAGATAAAATGCCTTGACGTCGTCGCGTCCGCGCAACTCGGCCGCATCTCCCGAAAGCACTGCAGCGCCGTTTTCGAGGACTGTCGCGCGGTCGGCATAACGCAGGGCGATCGCCGAATTCTGTTCGGCAACGAGAATGGAAAGACCGCCTTCAACATTCAGCCGCCGCAACGTCCGGAAAATGTCCTGCACGACGATCGGCGCCAGCCCCATGGACGGTTCGTCGAGCACCAAAAGCTTTGGACGCGACATCAGCGCACGGCCGATCGCCGCCATTTGCTGTTCACCGCCCGAGGTAAGACCGGCCAGCGCGCGGCGCTTCTCCTTTAGTCGGGGAAAAATCGTGTATATTCTCTCCAGATCGGCGGCGATCTCGGAGCGCGAGCCGCTCCGTCCAAGGCCGCCGGAAACGAGATTTTCCTCGATGGTCAAATTGCGGAAGCAATGCCGGCCCTCAAGGACCTGCACGAGGCCGGCGCGCACCAATTCGGCCGGCGTTGCAGTGGTGACGTCGCGGCCCTCGTACAGGACGCCGCCGGCGGTAATCTCGCCGCGCTCGGCTGGAAGCAGGTTCGAAATCGCCTTGAGCGTCGTCGTCTTGCCGGCGCCATTGGCACCCAGCAGCGCCAGAATCTCGCCGCGGCGCAGTGTGAAGCTGACACCGTGAAGCGCCGTGATTGCTCCATTGTAGGTCGCTTTGATCCCGTCCACGCTCAGCAGAACGTCTTTTCCAGCCATGGTCCACCCAATCTCAGTGTGGTTTCGTATGCGAGCCGGGCACCGGCAGACAGCAGCAGGACCGCGCTGCCGATGCCCAGCCACCGGGCTCAGTTCGTCACGGCCTGTGCGTCTTCGGACGTGCGCAACTTGATGCCCTTTTCCTTGGCGTAGGCTTCCGAGGATTTCTCGATGATCGGCCGGAGCAGTGCCCAGTCCGGCGCAATCCAATCGGAGACGACGTTCCACTTCTTGCCGTCCCACTGCTGGAAGGTCACGTAGCCGTTGCCCTCGTGATTGTCCCAGGTGACGTTTATGGAATGGAACAGGCCCTTGGCGCCGAGCGCCTCGACGCGAGCCGGATCAAGCTGCAGGTGCTCGAAGCCCCAGCGGACCTCGTCGCCCGTCAGAGTCCGATGTCCGAACTTTTCCTGGGCAATACGGATCGCCTCGACGTTCAGGATACCGTTGACGATACCGAGATTATGATAGACGGAGCCGATGCGCTTCTTGTCTTCCAGATTGCCCTTGCCGTTGTCATAGAGCGTCTTCACGATCTCCTGGACGATCGGATATTCCGTGCCGGAGGCTTGGGTCGTGATGGCGGTATATCCCTTCGCGGCGTCGCCGGCCGGGATCACGTCCTCTTCCGAGTTCGACCAGACATTGCCGATGATATGGTCGGCAGGAAAGCCGGTCTTGGCCGCGGTTTTCAGGGCGACCGGGTTCATGACACCCCAGCCGCGCAGGACGACGTAATCCGGCTTGGCGCGGCGGATCGTCAGCCATTGCGCCTGTTGCTCATTGCCGGGATGCGGCACCTCGATCTGCTGCAGTTCGAAGCCATATTTCTGCGACAAGAGTTCATAGATCGGGATCGTTTCCTTGCCGTAGGGCGAGCCGTGATACAGCACGACGATCTTCTTGCCCTTCAGCTTGTCGAGACCGCCGAGCTTCGAGGCGATGTAGTTCACGATGCCCGAGGTCTCGCTATAGGGATTGAGCAGCAGCGGAAAGACATAGGGGAAAACGCGGCCATCAGTGGAATCCGTGCGACCATGGTTGATGGTGATCAACGGCACCTTGTCCTGCGTGATGCGGTCGATCATGGCATAGGCGATACCGACGGAAAGCGGGTTCCAGGCGGCAATATTCGGATTGCTCTTGAGACGCTCGTAGGCCTCGACGCCGCGTTCAACCTCGTATTGCGTTTCCGCTTCCGACCAGGTGAGCTTGACGCCGTTGACGCCGCCATTCCGCGTGTTGATGAGGTTCAGATAATCGATAAAACCACCGAAGAAACCTGTGCCGCCGGCCGCATAGGGCCCGACGCGATAGCTCTGCAGCGGGAAATATTGTTCATCGGCATGGGCGGCCGGTATCGCGGCCGAGACGGCTAGTCCAGCCGCAATGACAGCGGCCTTCAATTTCGCAAGCATGGTCATGTTTGGATACACTCCGGGTATTGTCCGGTGTGATGGCCGGAACTGGGTTGAATGAGCGATGGGTTTGATGTTTGCGGAGCTTGTGCCCCGGCTTGGTCAGGCCGGCCTGTCGATGGCAGAGCCCAACCGCCTTCGGATCTTGCCCCAAAGCGAGGAAAGCCCGTCCGGTTCCAGGATCAGAAACAGAATGATCAAGGCGCCGAGCACGATGCGCTGGCTCATGTCGAGCACGCCGGAATCGAAAACATCACCGAGCAGGAACGAGCCCAATCGAGATAGCACGAGCGGGAAGACGACGATCAGGGCGGCGCCGAGAAAGGCGCCCCGCGTCGAGGCAAGCCCGCCGATGATGATGATGAAAAGGATTTGGAACGATCGGTCGAGATTGAAGCCGGCCGGCTCGACGGTCCTCAGGTAAGCAAAGGCCCAAAGCGCTCCCGCAACCGCGATGATGAAAGAGGAGATCGCAAAGGCCAGCAACTTGGTTCTCAGTACGGGCACGCCGATGATGCGCGCCGCGATCTCATTGTCCCGAACGGCGATGAAGTTGCGCCCGGTTTGAGAGGTCGTCAGCCGATGCGCCAGGAAGGTCAGCACCACCACGATCGTAAGTGAAAAGAGATAGCGACCTGCCGGGCCCGTAAACTCGACGCCCGCAAGCGTCAGAGGCGGCGCATCAATGACCCCGGAGGCAGAGTCGTTTGAAAACCAGCTAAACTTGGTGAGAGCCCACTGCACGAAGAACTGCGCGGCGAGCGTCGACACCGCAAGATAAAAGCCCTTCAATCTGAGGCTCGGCAGGCCGAAGACGATGCCGATCACCGCCGCCATAAGGCCGGCCAGCAGGATGCTGACGATCAACGGCAGGCCATCGACGCGCAGATTGAAATTGTAAGCAGCAAAGGCACCGACGGCCATGAAGGCGGCGCTTCCGAGCGAGACCTGGCCTGCATAGCCGGTAAGCAGATTCAGCCCGACGCCGGCAAGGCTGAGCGCCAGGAACGGCAAAAGGATCGCCTCGAACAAATAGGTCGAACCGACAAAGGGAACCACGAGATAGGCGCCGGCAAGGATGGCAATCGGCGTCATCCAGCGGCTGAAAAGCCGTGTGGGATGATGATCGGTGGTAACGACGGCCATATCAGACCCTTTCCACGAGCTTTTGCCCAAACAGGCCGGAGGGGCGGATGAGCAGGAAGGCGAGTGCTGCGACATAGGCAATCCAACCTTCGATGCCGCCGCCGAAATATTCGCCGATATAGACTTCCGCGAGCTTCTCTGTCGCGCCGATTAGCAGGCCGCCGACGATCGCACCCAGAATGGAATCAAAGCCGCCAAGCACGAGAACGGGCAGCGCTTTCAGCACCACCAGCGACAGGGAGAACTGCACGCCGAGCCGCGCGCCCCATAGCAGGCCAGCCACCAGCGCCACGACACCGGCAGCCGCCCAGACCGTTGCCCAAATCCAGGGCAGTTTCAGTCCGACTGCAAGCGCAGCGAACTGATCGTCCGCTACAGCCCGGCATGCCAGCCCAATTCGGGTGTAGCGGAAGAAGGCGGACAGCGCCGCCACCATCGCAGCAGCGACTGCCGCCGCAAAAAGATCGAACTGGCTGATGAACACGCCGCCAATGTCGAATGGAACATCCTCGATCCCGAGCTCCAGACCGTGGACCTGCGTGCCCCAGATGAGTTGAGCCGCCCCCTCGATGATATAGGAGAGCCCGAGCGTCGCCATGAAAAGCGTAATCGGCGGCTTGTTGGTCAATGGTCGCAGCACGGTACGCTCGATGGCAATGCCGATCAGCACCATGACAGCGAATGTAATGACGAGCGCCAAGGCAAAGGGAACGCCACGCTCAAGAAGGCTGACAAAGGTCAGCGCGGCAAACAGCAACATTGCCCCTTGAGCGAAATTAAGCACGCCCGACGTCTTGTAGATCAGCACGAAACCGATTGCGACGAGCGAATACATAACGCCCGACAGCAGGCCGCCAACCAGCACTTCGATCAGAAACGGCCAGTCGAAATCTGCCATCAGATGCCCTCCCCATCCTCGTTTTCCGCAACGACGCCGAGATAGGCGTCGATGACGCGCTCGTCGGCACGAATTTCGTCCGGGCTGCCGTCGGCGATCTTGCGGCCGTAATCGAGGACCGCGATCCGGTCGGAAAGCTGCATGACCACGCCGATATCGTGTTCGATGAGGATCACCGTCGTGTCATACAGATCTCGGGCAGACCGGATGACGTCGGCCATGTCGTTCTTTTCGCTCGCCGTCATCCCCGCCATAGGCTCGTCTAGAAGCAGGATCTTCGGTTCCGCCACCAGGGCGCGGGCGAGCTCGACGCGTTTTTGCAGTCCGTAGGGCAGCGTGCCTACGAGACGATGGCTGACCTGGCCCAGATGCAGGAACTCGAGAATACGGGCCGCCCGCTCGCGTGCATCCGCCTCTTCGCGGCGCGCGCGGCCAAGCCCGAGGATCTGTTCGGCAAAGGTCGAGCACACGGTATAGGCTCGACCGGCGATGACGTTATCAGTGACACTCAAGCCCTTGAACAAGGCGAGGTTCTGGAACGTGCGCGCAACGCCAAGCGATGCCAATCGCTCCGTCGGCACATGACGATAGGTGTTGGAGCCGATACGAACATGGCCATGGTTCGAGCGATAGACACCGCTGATGACGTTGATCAGCGAACTCTTGCCTGCGCCATTTGGACCGATAATCGCCCGGATCTCCCCCGGCTCAACAGAAAGGTCTACATTGACCAAGGCAGCGACGCCACCGAATGACAGGCTGATGCCATGCAAAGAGAGAGCATGGGTCTCTTCGTCATGCTGCGGGATGCCGCCGGTCTTGCCCGGTGGCAACGCGCGGGCAATCTGGTCGCCGGAGTCCCGCAGCGTACCGGGATCCAGCACGTCAAGGGAATAGGTCGCGGCAGGCATTCAGTGTCCTCCATTCGGCTCGGGCGCGGCTTGAACATGGCACGCCAATCCCGTCGGCGTGGACCAATCGGCCCACGCACCCATCATGTTTCACTTTACGAGGTATTTTGCTGCAGCGAGGCCTATTCGGCCGCCACTGGCTGCGTGCTGGCGGCCTCTTCGAGCTCACGAACCAGCGGAATCACATGCTTGCCGAAATACTCGACCTCCTCCTGGAAATGCAGGAAGCCCAGCAGAATCAGATCCGCACCCGCCTGCTTCAGCGCCACAACCCGCTCGGCAACCTGCCGTGGCGTGCCGATGAGGTTCGAGCGGAAGCCATCATTATATTGAACGAGGTCTTCGAAAGAAGATTTCGCCCAGTTTCCTTCGCCTTCCGGCGACGCCTTGCCGGCGTTCTTAACTTCATGCCCGAAAGCATTGACCGCCTCGGGATTGGCCTTCTCGATGATCTCGGCAAGCACTGCCTTGGCTTCTTCCTCGGTTTCGCGCACGATTGCGAAGGCGTTCACCCCGATCCGCACTGAATGGCCATTCTCCTTGGCCTTCGATTGGATGTCGTCAACCTGCTTGCGGATCTCGGCCGGCGTATTGCCGTTGGTGAAGTACCAGTCCGACACACGCGCCGCCATGTCGCGAGCTGCGCGTGAGGAGCCGCCCTGGAAGATTTCCGGCTGCGGATCGATCGGCTTCGGCTTCAGCGAATAATTGTTGAAGCGATAGAAATCGCCGCGGAAGGTGAAATTATCCTCGGTCCAGATACCGCGAAGCGCACGGATGAACTCCTCCGAGCGGCGATAGCGCTCGTCATGATCAAGCCAGTGCTCGCCAATGGCGGCAAATTCACCGCGGAACCAGCCGCTGACAATATTGACTGCGACGCGCCCGTTGGTCAGGTGATTGATGGTGGCAATCTGCTTGGCGGCAACGGCCGGATTCCAAGGACCAGGCAGGATCGCTGCGATCACCTTCAATGTCGTCGTCGATTCAAGAAGGGCCTGACTGAACGAAACGGACTCATGCTGAAATTCCGCTCCATAGCCTGCCGTGAAACGGATCTGGCTTAGGGCATAGTCGAAACCGCTCGCTTCGGCGATCTGCGCAAGCTTTCTGTTGTATTCGATCGTCCAGCTTGTGCGCTGTTCGATATTCGAAATCACCAGTCCTCCCGAGACATTCGGCACCCAATAGGCAAATTTGACCGGATCGTTTGAGGCATTGGAAAAAGTCATGTAAGGCTCCCTCTGGAATTTCGTTCTATGGCTAAGCTGCCAATCCGCTGTGTTTTGCCGAGGCCGCGATCGCTCCGATGTCGAGCGCCGGCGTGATTTCAGAAACCTCTTCGACGGCTCGATCCACGCGCTCGAGGACGGCAGGATTCCTGAGCTCGTGATCGGTAAAGTCGGCCTCAAGCGCATAGATCGAGGTCGGGACGGTCAGCGCATTGAAGAAGCCGAAGAGCGGCCGCAATTGGTGCTCAAGCATCAGGCCATGCAACGGCGTGCCGCCGGTTGCGGCGAGGACGACGCGCTTGCCCGTCAGCGCTCGATGATCGACAAGGTCAAACAGATGCTTCAGCGCGCCGCTGTAGGACGCCCGATAAACGGGTGATCCGGCGATGATGATATCGGCTCCTTCCACCGCGGCAATGACCGCCCTGCCCTCGGTATCGAGCTGATCAGCTCTGAGCGCCCGAAAGAGCACCGGTGCTGCATCGACAAGCTCGATGCACTGCACGTGGCCACCAACGCGCTGCCGCAGGCGATCGGCGGCGACCTTCACCAAGGACGCCGTGCGGGACGGTCTTTTGACATTGCCACTCAGCGCGAGGATGTTCATGATGACCACGAGTCCCGATTGATTAGATAATTTACCCTATATATTTAGTAGCTTTTAGAAAGGCGAAGATGTTCTAATCTTCCGAGCAAAATGGATTGAATTACTGTTTTGAGCGATGGCTTATCGGAAGAATTTTCTCAAACGCAATCTGTCGTGCATGGCACGATGGGTGCTGAAGAACTGACGCCGAAGTGCGGGGACTGATCGACATACGAGCTCTGAGGGCAGTCATTTTCTTAAGCGCCTTACAAACTTTATATTGGCCGTTGATCGCCCGGCGTCCAACCCAGTGCACGCGTTGGGGAGGCCGATGGGGATTATGGCTGGTCGCCCCAGTGAGCGAAATCGCAACCAGCCTGTCCGTCTGCACCTTTGAATCGCGAAATCAGGTTGGGAAAGAAAAACGAATTCTTCGGCCGCTTATGATTCTAAGTTAGACATGACCTCTGGTTGTGACTGCCGCAGACATACGACAGCCTTGCGTGCGAGCAGTGATGCCGGAATTAGATCAGTGTTGGCCATTCTCAGTTCCTCGGCTTTCAGACCCGCAGCTTGCATCGAGATCCGGGCGTTCGTTAATACCGTCTTCGCCCATTTGTTGTCGCCCCTCCCAAAACTTCCTCTTCATCGTGGCACTGATCGGGGGCGGATTGCGACACGACATGTCCGCAACCCTACACCCCCCCGATGAAACATCCGCAATCTCGGACGGTTGCGGGGGCGACCTGATTGGCACGAGTAGTGCTCAGAAGAAGCCGGGGGGCTAAACCCAAGAGCGCGACGGAGGTACCATCGGCGGCATTATTCGCTGAAAACGGATGGCGATTAAACCGCCCAGTTTGCGCACCGCAAGCGTCTACGCGTTACTGTCGTGCGAGAAGGCCATGCAGTTAGAGGGATGCGCAGGTTCTAGATGAGCGTCTACGCAAAGCGTAGGCGGTGCATACATCCGAAATCGAGGGCATCGAGTTCATCTGTTTCCGACCCCTTGAACCACAAGCGGCGCATGAGGCCGCCACAAATCACGAGGAATTTCACATGACAGAAATCAACGAAACAACGCTCAATGAACTCGTGAGCCGCGTCCTTGACGACCTTGGCGGAGCGCTCAGCGTGCCGCTGGTACGGATTGGAGATGCTCTCGGGCTATACAGGACGCTGAAGGCAGTCGGGCCGGTGAAGGCCGACGAACTTGCCGATGCCTCGGGATGCGCACCTCGTTATGTGCGGGAGTGGCTGGCGGCACAGGCAGCCTCAGGTTATGTGCATCATGAGCGAGGATTGTTCTCGCTGACGCCGGAGCAGGCCTTCGTGTTTGCCGAGCCGGACAGCGCGGTCAATCTCGTTGGCGCGTTCGATATCGCTGCTGCGATGGTCGAAAACCAGCCGAAGGTGCAGTCCGCCTTCAAAACCGGCCGAGGCGTTGCCTGGGGAGATCAGGCTGGCTGCATGTTCTGCGCCGTCGCGCGACTATTCCGCCCAGGTTATATTAATTCCCTTGTGCAGGACTGGCTGCCGGCACTCCACGGTGTAATCGATAGATTGGAAACGGGCGCGAAGGTGGCGGACGTCGGATGTGGGCACGGGCTATCCACGATCCTTCTGGCGCAGGCGTTTCCCAATTCCCGCTTTGTGGGCTACGACTTCCATGCAGGCTCGATTGCCGCTGCGATCGCGCACGCCCAGGCACACGGGTTGACGAACCTGCACTTCGAGGTTGGCCGGGCGCAGGATTTCGACGGCGGAGATTTCGATTTGATCACCTGCTTCGACTGTTTGCACGACATGGGCGACCCGAAAGCCGCTGCGGCTCATATCCGAAAGGCGTTAAAAAAAGGCGGGGTCTGGATGGTGGTCGAACCAACGGCCGGAGATACCCTGGAGGAGAATATCAATCCGGTTGGACGGCTCTACTACTCAGCCTCGACGATGATCTGCGTTCCGACCTCGCTTGCCCAGGAGACAGGGCTCGCGCTCGGTGCGCAAGCTGGAGAGCGGCGATTGGCCGAGGTGATCCGCTCAGGCGGCTTCACTCATATCCGGCGTGCAGCCCAGACGCCCCTCAACATGGTGCTCGAAGCAACCTGACGAGAATGAGTGACGCATCGGTCCGGCCAGATGGGGCAGGCGCTCTGCGCGTGACGTCGGAAAGCGGGTAGCCGCCCTTGAAATTTGGTCGCGTCTGCTGGGTACAGGAGAAATCGCGCGCTTGCGATAAACTTAGGCCGGGTTCGAGTGCGATCCGGAACGCTGTCCTGCGGCTGTTTGGCGACGCCTTGTACCGGCGGACCTATGAGCAGCTCACACGCCCCTTCTGAAAGGCGGCCGAACAACCAAAGTCCCTAGCCCTTGGGTGCCCTCACCCGCAGATCGATCTCTCAACCTGGGATTTGATGGTGCGCCAGTTTGGTGGAGCAAAGCCTGCCGCTATTAGCCAGTGTCTACGCGCGAGTCAGGCGGTCACCTGTCGACATCGATTTTCGAGACGAGTTCTGTCGTCAGTCATTGGTCTTGCCCCCTTAATACATCACGATGTTGAGTGTGACGTCGACAGGCGAAGCCGCCTTGAGCTGGGTGCTCCCGCGCGCAACCAGCAGGCCATCCGCACGCTCCAAGCGCGCGACGATCTGCAGCGTTCTCGAAGCAGCCGAGCTTGCGGGCAGGGACAAGGAAAAGGCTATCGCCTTTGACCCGCCGTCGCTTCTGATGCGCGTTTCCGTGGCGCGACGTCGCGCATTATTTTGAATGGCACGGTCCTCGAGATAAATCTCAAGACGACCCTTCGGTATCACCGCGCCGCCCTCGAACGTGACCGTGCCGCGAATATCCGACGATTGAGCAGCGACTGGTCCGGCGACCGCCGCAACAGCCGCAGCCCCAACGGCCTGTAATACTGTGCGGCGGTCGGTCCGGTGCTTCATCGCACACTCTCCATGATTGCCTCGCAAGGCCCTGCGGTAGCGAGATTGCCGCTCAGCTAAGGGCTCGAAAAGATAAACCACTGCAAATGTAGTATCGGAAGGGGCGCCTGCAAGCGCCCCTCCTGGTATCGAGTTAGATGACAATGAAGTCGGCTGCCGAAAGCCTCAGATTTGGGGTCAGCTGCGCAACCTGAATGGCCGCAAGCTCTCCGCCTCCGTCGACGTCATATGACAACGCGCCGCTATCGGTGTTGTAGATGATGCGGTCGCCTGCGTTATGAGCGATGCCCTCCGCGCTCCCGTGGAACGCGCCCAAGGCGAGAGCGCCGTCTCCACCGCCGCTCTCAAAGACGAGACTGTCCAGCAGGATCATGTCGTTGATCACCCTGAAGTCCTTGATCCGCTCGACATTACCGTTCCCAAGCTCAGGCGAGAAGCGGAATGTATCCTGACCCTCGCCGCCGGTCAGCGTGTCCTCGCCAGCTCCGCCACAGAGGATGTTGCCATCGTTGCCAGGCAATTCGTCGGCGTAGATGATGTGTTCGACGTTGGCGATTTGCGGAATTTTCAGGTTCTTGGACAGGAGGATGACGGTGTCGTTCCCGCCGTTGGCCTTCTCGTGAATGACGTCGTCCGGGGAATCGACGAAATAGATATCGTCGCCGCCGTTGCCAGCCATGCGGTCGGCGCCGCCGCGGCCGTCGAGGACGTTGGCGCCGTCGTTGCCGATCAGGACATCGTCATGGCTGCTGCCGATGCCGTTCTCGACGTAATAGTCGGTCGCATCCGCGTTGTGTCCAGCGAAGATCGAAACATTGTTGCTGCAACCGTTGACGCTGGAGAAATGTCCGGCGCGCAAGTCGAGGATCGTACCCGCCGTCGAGCCGGAGAAATCGATCGTGTCGGTCCCGCCGGTATCATGGATCGCGAAGCCGATGTCATGCTGCTTGCCAGAGGAGGTCAGCTGGTAGCTACGCTGTGGGCTCCCGAAGCCGTAGATATTGTTCTCTGTGTTGAGGTCGATGTGCTGGTAGGTGCGCACTCCATTCGCGTCAACGGTTGAAAAAAGGCGGCGAATGAAGGCCTCGATGTCGGCCATAAGCGGCGTCGACGCAAACCAGAGGCTGGTTTCGCCGACAGCGTTGCTATCGAAATAGGACATGACGCTGTATTGCCACCGATCATATATCCAGGTCGCATCGTTCCGATAGGTGATCGGCTCGCGCCGTCGGGACCGCTGTAATTGTAGTCTCCAGGATGATTCAGACCGAATTGATGGCCGAATTCATGCATGAAGGCTTGGAAGACATAGCCGCCGACATCGGTCTTGTGGGCTTCCTTGTCGTCGAAACCCTGGCCGATGCTGACATGGTGACCGTTCGAATAGGCCATGCCATCGTCCTCCTCGCCAAGTTCGGGGCTGACAACCTCAATCTGGTCCGTGGTGCCGTCGAACGGCGCGTCGTCGATGATTTCGAATTTCAGGGGTGTGACAGACGCCCACATCTCTAAGGCGCCGATCGCGGCGGCCTTGTATTCCGGGTGGTTGTTGAGTTCGTAGAGATTGATCCTCACCGTTCCCGCAGCGATCTCGGGCGTCAGCCAACTGGGCAATGACCCAAGATGGTCGATAAAGGACTCATAATCCTCGCTCTTGCCATATGGGTTGTCGGGCGTCTGGTCGTTAATCCACCAGTCGTCGCTCGTCTGGCTTGGTTTTCCGGTCTGGCTTGGATGCGGCATCTTGGGATTCCTCTCTCTTCGATTGTGCGCAGTTACGGCTGTACCGTTCTGCAGGGGTCAAGACTTCCGGTACCAGTTTGGAGGACGCACAGTAGAGAAGGATTGACCTCACCATAAACCGCCCGATCGCTTAGGTTTTCTGTACCGTTGCTACTCAGAGGCCAATAACCGATGTTCATGATCCATTCGTCCTTAGCGCAGGATTTTGAACTGCTCCTGTCCTAACCCCAATTACATATGAGCCACAGCCTGCACGTGAGGCGCTGCGAACCCCCATACGCCGACGAAGCATTCCCCCGGAACGCATCGTTCTTAAAAACCGCTGCCCCGCCCGAGGCGCCCACCTCATTCGCCGATACCTACTCGCCGCTCCAGCCACGCGCTGCTCAATCCTCCCGAAACGCATGCTGCATCTGGTCGGTGAGCGGCTTTGTCAGGTAGGAGATGACGGTACGGTCGGCGATCTTGATGAAGACCTCGGCGGGCATGCCGGGGTAGAGCGAAAGGCCCTTGAGCTTGGCGAGGCTTTCCGGATCGGGGTGGATGCGCAGCGGATAATAGGTGGCCCCGGTGCGCTCATCGGTTACGAGGTCGGGAGCGACCGTCACGACCTCCGCCTCGACGTCGGGCGTGGTGCGCTGGTTAAAGGCGCTGAAGCGGATCTCGACCAACTGCCCGACGTGGATCTGGTCGATGTCACGGGTGGCCACCCGGGCTTCGACGGTCAGATCATCTGCCTCCGGTACGACGAGCATCAGCGTCTCGCCTGCCATGACGACGCCGTTGATGGTGTGGACTGCGAGCTGGTAGAGCCGCATGTGGAATCTCGTATCCACCGAGGATGGGATTCTCGCTTTTGTTCGCGGCGCATCAAAAGGGCAAGGAGCGCAATATTGGACCCAATCCCAGATAGGTCAGTTCTTTTCCTCGGGTGCTAAGCAAATTGCGGTTGTTCAGGCACCCCAGACCATCAGGACCAAAGGTTACGGTGCTGTGTCGCTCACCGCGTCGGAAATCTATCGCGTGGACTCCGATAACTTCGGCAGTCCGTATGAATGCTCGGTGATTTGCCGGCAGCAGAAGGCCGCCGCCCTCTCCAAGTTCGGACTGACTTTTGTGACGGATCGCACGTGGAGCGGGGACGAAAACCTCTGGTGCCGGGAATTTGAGTCTGGACCTTTGGACGATCCCGAGAACTTTTCTATCCCGGAAGAGGCGTTTGATTGGACCCGTAACATTGCCGCGCAGCAGCCGGTAGAGATCAAACTGGGGTTTATCGACGGAAATCTCGTGTCAATTGATGACCATGACGTTGCACTGATCGACACAATCCCGCTCCTAAATAAAACAGTTGGTAAATTCGGACACGGCCGCTTTGTCGGGCTCGAACACATTTCAACCGGTGAAAAGGTTCTCGAGGTCCGCGAGGCGCCCGCGGCGGCCATCATCATGGACGCGCTGCGGCACCTCGAAACCACGGCTCTGAATCCGGGTTAACAGTCATGCTCGGATGATTTCGGCCATGTATTGTGGGTTTCTGCCTGCTTTGTTTCGTCTGAGTTTGATACTGCGCTTGTCGTTATGGCTTCGAACCATGTTGATGGCGAAGTGTCGGACGACGGCCATGTTGGCTGGTCCATGCCCGGTTCGAGATCGGGCGGCATCCTCGTTGAAGGTGACGTCGAGTACCCAATGG
>NZ_JARWKZ010000059.1:0-30741 GCF_050577975.1 Rhizobium sp. BR 315
GGGCAACGCCCGACATGATGCGAAAGCGTCGATGCACCGCAGAACATCCGTTCGGCACCATCAAACGGATGATGGCAGGCGGACGTTTCCTGACCAGAAACCTCAAGGGCACCAGAACCGAAATGGCCCTCTCGGTGCTCGCCTACAACATCAGGCGCACCATAAACATAACATCAAAACCCGCATAGACCCAGAAACCAAAAGAGGCCCCGGTCAAACCGGAGCCTCCAAACGTTTCCACACAGGCTGACGAAGGGCCGCCTTTTCGTGTCGTTCTCTCAATACTCAGTGAGCGCCGGCCTTGGCATAGACGGAGCGCTTGGTGAGATAGATCAATACCGAGAAGATCAGCAGGAACACTATGACCATGAACCCGAGGTGCTTGCGATCTTCCAGATGCGGCTCGGATGTCCACATCAGGAATGCAGACACGTCGCGCGCATATTGATCGACCGTCTGCGGCGAGCCGTCGTCATAGGTCACCTGGCCGTCCGAAAGCGGCTTCGGCATCGCAAAAGTCGCGGCCGCATCGAAATACGGGTTGTAGTGCGAATTCTGCGGCACCTTGAAGCCAGCCGGCGGTTCTTCATAACCGGTCAGCAGCGAGTAGATATAGTCCGGGCCGCCTTCCTGGTACTGGGTGAAGATATCGAAGACGAACTGCGGGAAGCCGCGTTCGATTTCGCGCGCCTTGGCAAGCAGCGACATATCCGGCGGCACAGCCCCGTTGTTGGAAGCAGCAGCTGCCTCGTCGTTCGGGAACGGCGAGTTGAAATGGTCAGACGGAACTGCCTTGCGAGTGAACATCTCACCCTGAGGGTTCGGCCCGTCCTGCACTTCGTAGTTGGCTGCAAAGGCCTTCACCTGGGCTTCCGTATAGCCGAGATCTCCCAGCGTACGGTAGGCCACCAGCTTCATCGAGTGGCAGGCGGAACAGACTTCCGTATAGACCTTGAGGCCGCGCTGAAGCTGCGCCTTGTCATAGTGGCCGAAAGGACCGGAGAAGGTCCAATGCTGCTCGCGCGGCTCCTTCAGCGGATAATGCGGCGTCTCGGCTTCTGCGGCAGGCTTCGTTTCCGCTGCAGTGGCGGCAACGGTGGCCGAACCGCCGATGAGCGCAAGCGACAGAAGGCCGACAATAAGTTTCTTCATCGTTTTCTTCCTCTATCGCCGGTTATGCCTGAGCCGGAGCGGCAACTTTACCGCCCTGCTTCTCAAGAACCGCTTCCGTAATGGAGTTTGGAACGCGCCTCGGTGTCTCGACCAGACCGAGCACCGGCATGATGACGAGGAAGAACAGGAAGTAGAACAACGTCGCGAACTGCGCAGCCGTGGTGTAGATGCCTTCCGCCGGCTGCGAGCCGAGCCAGCCGAGCAGAACGGCATCGGCGACGAACAGCCAGAAGAACAGCTTGTACCACGGACGATAAACGGCGGAGCGAACCTTCGACGTATCGAGCCACGGCAGGAAGAACAGCACGATGATCGCGCCGAACATCGTCAAGACGCCGCCGAGCTTGGAGTCGATCGGGCCGATGTTGAAAGTGATCGAGCGCAGCATCGCGTAGAACGGCAGGAAGTACCATTCCGGAACGATGTGCGCCGGCGTCTTCAGCGGGTTGGCCGGGATGTAGTTGTCGGCATGGCCGAGGAAGTTCGGCAGGTAGAAGACGAAATAGGCGAAGACCAGCAGGAAGATGGAAACGCCAAGCGCATCCTTCAGCGTCGCATAGGGCGTGAAGGCCACGGTATCCGTCTTCAGCTTGACCTCGACGCCGGTCGGGTTCGTCTGGCCGGTCACATGCAGCGCCCAGATGTGCAGGATGACAACGCCCGCGATCATGAACGGCAGCAGGTAATGCAGCGAGAAGAAACGGTTGAGCGTCGGGTCGTCGACGGCAAAGCCGCCGAGCAGGAACGTCTGGATCCAGTCGCCGACCCATGGGAAGGCGGAGAAGAAGCCGGTGATGACGGTCGCACCCCAGAAGGACATCTGGCCCCAGGGCAGAACGTAGCCCATGAAGGCGGTTGCCATCATCAGCAGGTAGATGATCACGCCGAGGATCCAGAGGATTTCGCGCGGCGCCTTGTAGGAACCGTAGTAGAGGCCGCGGGCGATGTGGAGATAGACGGCCACGAAGAAGAAGGACGCGCCGTTGGCATGCATGTAGCGCAGCAGCCAACCATGGTTGACGTCGCGGACGATCTTTTCGACCGAGTTGAAGGCGATCGCCGTATTCGCCGCATAATGCATGGCAAGCACGACACCGGTCAGGATCTGCAGGACCAGCATCACGGCCAGCATGGCACCGAACGTATAGGCATAGTTCAGATTGCGCGGGACCGGATAGGCGATGAAACTGTCATAGACCATACGCGGCAGCGGAAGCCGCGCGTCGACCCATTTTTCGAGCCCTGTCGATGGCTCGTAAGACGAATGACCACTCATGATTCAGCTCCCCCTCAACCGACCTTGATCTTCTTATCCGACGTGAACGCATATTGCGGTATGAAGAGGTTCTGCGGCGCAGGCCCATGGCGTATGCGGCCGGCGGTATCGTAGACCGAACCATGGCAGGGACAGAACCACCCGCCGTATTCCCCCGCCTGGCCGAGCGGTATGCAGCCGAGATGGGTGCAGACGCCGATCATCACGAGCCAGTTTTCCTTGCCCTCGCCGGCCGAACGGGCAACATCGGTTGCCTGCGCATCGGATGGAAGGTTGGCATTGCGAGCGACCGGATCCTTCAAGTCCGAGAGCTGCGTGCCCTTGGCATCGTCGATTTCCTTTTGCGTGCGATTACGGATGAAGACAGGCTTGCCGCGCCACTTCACCGTCAGAGACATGCCAGGCTCAAGGCTCGACACGTCGACTTCGATGGAAGCAAGAGCAAGTGTCGATGCGTCCGGCCGCATCTGGTCGATAAACGGCCAAGCGACGGAAACTGCGCCAACCGCACCAGCCATACCTGTCGTCAAATAAAGGAAATCGCGGCGCGTAGGCTCGCCTATGGATTCAGTTGTCGTACTATGCTCGCTCAAGGCTGCACTTCCTCTTCCGCAAACCACGGCAGAACCGCGGCACCCCCTCACTAACGGCGAATCAACGCGACCATATTTCCGCCATAGATTCCTCCGTAACCCGCTGCGTTCTAAGCTTGATCGCAAATTATGTCCAGTCTTGGCAAGGGGAGATGGCACAATGTCGCGGCAAAACTGCGCTATTAAGCCGCAAGGCCCGGGCCTGAACTCCCCGGCCTTCAAGATAAGGCGGTAAACGCATGAAAAATCAGAGGATTTGGATAGTATACCCTCATATTGCAGAGCAAAATAAGCAGTAATTTCAATACCGCATTGCGGAAATCGCCATAATATTAGCACTTTCGACACATCGCGGGGCCAGGGCTTTACCTCTTAAAACCGAATGGATTTCCTGCGCGATTTGTGGGCGAATGCAGTTAGGCCTCGCGTCTTGAAAGTATCGAAAAATAAGCTCGAGAACGTCTCATGAGACACACGGTCTATTGCGTTCTATGCGTTCTCGCCACGCTGGCCCTGGGTATCCTTGCGGCACGCTATGTCACCGATTCCTGGTTGCTGGCCTTTTTCGAGAGCCTGCAGACCCACATAAGCCTGTTTGCGATCATACTTGCGCTGACCGCATTCTTCTTCAAGCGCCACTGGTATGCGATCTTGCTGACGGCGGCCGGAACCGTGCTCCTCGTTCACTCTGTCCTCATGCTGCAGGAACACGCCGCGTCTTCCTTCGTCGCTTCAGCGGAGGCAAGCGGCGGTCATTTCAAACTGCTCTCCTTCAACATCGAGGACAGCAATTTTGAAAACGGCGCCCGCATCGCCGATCTCATTGTCGCCTCGAAAGCCGATGTCGTTGAAATTTTCGAGGCGGGACCCGTCTTTTCCGCGATGGATCGCATCACCAAGATCTACCCCTATCGCATCGGCTGCGGCGAGATGACCACCGATTGCGACTCGCTGCTGCTATCGAAAAGACCGTTCCGGACTCGGCTCATGCGCAGCCTCGACAGCCTTTGGGACAATCGCTTTATTCTGGCCACCATCGACATGGACGGCCAGCCCGTCAATTTCGCTTCCATTCATTTGAGCAAGCCCTACTTCGACGAGTTTCACCAGATCGAACTTGGCCTCCTCGCCTCCATCCTCAACGACGCGAAGGAGCCGCTGATCCTCGCAGGAGATTTCAACGCTTCGGTCATCGCTCCGGATATGCGTGACTTTCTGGCCGCAACCGCCCTTCGACACGCCTTCCCAGAGCCTGCGACCTGGCCGGTCGCGGCGGGGCCTTATGGCATCAGCATCGATCACGTCTTTGCCCGCGCGCCGTTGCGGCTGATATCCGTAAAGCAGATCCGGGACGCGATGGGCTCGAACCATTTTGGCTTGATGGCGGAGTTCAGCGTGCCTCGGCACCCGTGATCTCACCGTCTATCGGACAAGCTTCGATCAATCGGCATCCGCCGCGATGAAACCACCGGACTGACGTGCCCATAGCTCGGAATAAAGGCCGCCGTCGGCGATCAGCTCGTCATGCGTCCCCTCCTCGATGATCTCGCCCTTGTCGATGACGACCAGCCGATCGAGCTTGGCGATGGTCGAGAGCCGATGCGCTATCGCCAGAACGGTTTTGCCTTTCATCAGCCCATCGAGGTTGGACTGCAGCACGGCCTCGGCCTCGGAATCCAGTGCAGATGTCGCCTCGTCGAGCACGAGGATCGGCGCGTCCTTGAGCATGACACGCGCGATCGCGATACGCTGACGCTGTCCGCCCGAGAGCTTGACGCCACGCTCGCCGACATGGGCCGCGTAAGCCGTGCGCCCTTTTTGATCCTCCAGAGCGGTGATGAACTCGTCGGCCTCCGCTTGTCGGGCGGCCTCCACCATCTGCTCGTCGCTGGCATCCGGGCGCCCGAAAACGATGTTGTCGCGAATGGATCGATTGAGAAGCGCCGTGTCCTGGGTCACCATGCCGATGGAGGCCCGCAGCGATTCCTGCCGCACGCCGGCAATGTCCTGTCCATCGATCAGGATGCGGCCACCTTCGAGGTCGTAAAAGCGCAGCAGAAGATTGACGAGCGTCGTCTTGCCCGCTCCCGAACGGCCGACAATGCCGACCTTCTCTCCCGCACGCACCGAAAGCGAGAAATTGTCGATGACGCCACCGCCTCGCCCATAATGGAAGGTCACATTGTCGAAGCGGATTTCCGGGCCGCTGATCGCCAAGTCCTTGGCAGTGGCTCGATCGACCAGGCCGATGGGCTCGGAGATCATCTCGGCCGAATTCTGAATCGTGCCGAGATTGCGCATGATGGCGTTGAACTGTGCCATCATGCGGCCGAAGAGCATATTCAGTCGCAGCACCATGCTGAGCGTGAAGGCGACGCCGCCCGTCGAGATCTCGCCAGCCAGCCAGAGATGCACGGCAAGCACGCCGATGGAAGTGATCATCACGCCGGACAGCAGAGCAAGGGATGAACGAACGCCGGTCAATAGCCGGGTGAAGGGCATGACGGCGGCCTGGAAACGATCGAACCCACGGCGGATATAGTCATCGTTCTGCTCTTCCCGTCCGAAGAGCTTCAGCGTCTGGATGTTGGCATAGGCATCGACCATGCGGCCGTTCAGCATCGACGATGCCTCCGCAGCATTACGCGCATGCTGCCGGATGCGCGGCACGAAATGGCGGGCCAGCAGCGAGAAGATGCCGATCCATATCGCAATTACCAGCGCCAGCCGCCAGTCGAGCCCGCCGACGAGCGCGATGGTCGAGGCAGCGTAGATGATGATGAACCAGACCACCTGCAGCAGCGACACGACAAGATCGCCCGTCGCCTGCCCCGCCGACCAGACTTTGGTCACGACGCGGCCGGAAAAATCATTCTGGAAGAATTCGACGGATTGTCTGGCCACATGCCGGTAGGCCTGCCAGCGCACGAGATTGAGAAAGCCGGGAACGACGACCTGTTCCTCGACCAGCGCGCCAAGACTCACGACCACGAAGCGCACCACGAGCACCACAAAGACCATGCCAAGAAGTGCAGCGCCGTGGCCGGCGAGCAACCCGCTCCATCCCTCGCCCGGCTTCACCTTGTCGAGAATATCGACCAGATGCCCGACAAACCAGAAGAGCGCCGCCTCCAGCATCGCCACCGCTCCGCCGAGCGCTGCCATCGCCAGGAACGGCCCCTTCGCCTGACCGACGTAATACCAGATGAAGGCGCCAAGCGACCGCGGCGGCTTGAGATCGCCGCTGCGGTAATAGGGATCTATCCACGTCTCGAACAGACGGTACACGGAACGAATGAACATGGAAGCGATATAGGAAATTTCTGAAGCTCCGCAAAGTAAAGGCGGACGGCGGCAAAGGTTACATTTTCGTTAGAATGTTGTGCCTGGCGTTACGATTGGCAAGCACGAGATGGCGACCGAACCGCAATTTTATTCAAGACTGGAGAACACGACACCTCGATGTTGCCTGAAGCCATCATCGAGTGAGATTCATGCCCGCTATTTCCCCTCAATCCGATGCGATGTATCCACCGCATCCGCCGTCAATCCGCACCTTGCCCGCAACGAACCGGCTAATCGAGTATTCCACCGCACGAAGTAGTGCGATTGCGGCACTCATCGTTGGGAAAGCTTCGCCTGCGGCCTGCTCGAACGTCTCGCGCAGATCAGCGGCCGAAATAAGTACATCGGCTCAGGCCTTGTCGCCGATACGCGGCTCTGCCATGGGGGCAATCGCATGAGCATGGAGTTTCTGATAACGACCCTCATCATCGTGGCGTCTCCCGGCACCGGAGCGATCTACACGCTTGCTGCTGGATTATCGGGCGGTGCAAGGGCGAGTTTGGTCGCCGCGTTCGGCTGCACACTCGGCATCATCCCGCATTTGCTTGCCGCGATCAGTGGCCTTGCCGCACTCTTGCACACCAGCGCTGTGGCGTTTCAAGCGCTCAAATGGCTCGGAGTAGCCTATCTGCTGTACATGGCCTGGTCGATGTTTTTGGAACGGGGTGTCTTGCGCGTTGACGGTGCGCCGACCGACAAGAGCACGCGGCAAGTGATTGGCTCGGCAATCCTGATCAATCTGCTCAATCCAAAATTGTCGATCTTCTTCTTCGCCTTCCTGCCTCAATTCGTGACGCCGGATCAGGCAAGTCCGATCACGCTGATGCTGAAGCTTAGCCTGATCTTCATGGCGCTCACCTTCATCATCTTCGCGGGATATGGTGTGTTTGCGGCCTACCTGCACCGCCATATCGTCTCAAATCCGACTGTTCAATCATGGATGCGTCGAAGCTTCGCGACGGCGTTCGGATTGCTCGCGGTACAACTTGCTCTTGCGAGCCGTTAGCTCGCATCATCGTCTTCGGCGCTCCTTTGTTGTGCTTTTGATTTCGGGAAAATAGCCACCTTGGCCTCCTCGTTGAGCGCCAATGAAAACATTGAGGATATCGGCTCGACGGCTTTTGTCCTGCGAAAAACGGTATGGCCGAAAGGGCCATTGAAGCAACAACTGGGGCACCTCGGCACCCCAGTTGTTCAGCCCATCATTGCGCTGCCGTCTCGACCTCTTCGTGATCGGCGAGGAAGCCGCCGGACTGACGGCTCCAGAGTTCGGCATAAATGCCGCCATTATGGGCCAGCTCCTGATGCGTGCCCATCTCGATGATCCGGCCCTTGTCGAGAACGACGAGGCGGTCCATCTCGGTCAGCGTCGACAGACGGTGGGCAATCGCGATCACCGTCTTGCCGTGCATGAGCGCGAAGAGGTTCTCCTGGATCGCCGCTTCCACTTCGGAATCGAGCGCCGAGGTTGCCTCGTCGAGCACCAGGATCGGCGCGTCCTTCAGGAAGACGCGGGCGATCGCGATACGCTGCCGCTGGCCGCCGGAGAGCTTGACGCCTCGCTCGCCGACCTGCGCGTCGAGCCCCGTGCGTCCATACATGTCGACGAGGCCTTCGATGAACTCCCAGGCATTGGCGCGCTTGGCCGCCCGGATAACCTCCTCGTCGGTCGCGTCGGGGCGACCATAGGCGATGTTGTCGCGGATCGAGCGATGCAGCAGCGACGTATCCTGCGTTACTACGCCGATCATCGAACGGAGGCTGTCCTGCGTGACCCCTGCGATATCGTGACCGTCGATGGTGATGCGGCCGCCCTCCAGATCGTAGAAACGCAGCAGCAGGTTCATCAATGTCGTCTTGCCGGCGCCGGAGCGACCAACCAGACCGACCTTTTCGCCCGCACGGATATCGAGAGACAGGTCCTCCATGACGCCCTTCGCCTTGCCGTAATGGAAGCGAATGTGGTCGAACCGGATCGCACCCTGCTTGGCGACAATCGCCGAGGCTGCCGGCTTGTCCACAATGTCGTGCGGCTTCGTCATCATCCCCATGCCGTCATAGACGGTGCCGATGTTTTCGAAGAGTGCCGACACTTCCCACATCACCCACTGCGACATGCCGTTCACACGCATGGCAAGGCCGATGGCAATGGCGATGGAGCCGACGGAGATCGAACCATTGAGCCAGAACCAGATCGAAAGCGCCGAGACAATGAACAGCGCCGCACAATTGTTGAAATAGACCGAGGCGTGGAACAGCGTCACCTTGCGCATCTGCTTGTGTACGGTATCAAGGAACTCCTCCATGCCGGCCTTCGCATATGTCTCCTCGCGGCCCGCGTGTGAGAACAGCTTCACCGTAGCGATGTTGGTGTAGCTGTCGACCACGCGACCCGTCATCATCGAGCGCGCATCGGCCTGTTGCGACGCAATCTTGCGCAGCACGGGCACGAAATAAGCGACGATCCCGACATAGACGCCGAGCCAGAGCAGGATCGGAATCATCAGCCGCCAATCGGCCGCAGCGATGACGAGGATCATCGAGAGGAAATAGGTGAAGACGTACACAAACACGTCGAGAATCTTCATGACCGTTTCGCGCACGGCAAGCGAGGTCTGCATCACCTTGGTGGCGACGCGGCCCGCGAACTCGTTGGCGAAAAAGGTCATGCTGTGACGCAGCAGGAAGCGATGCATCTGCCAGCGCGCGATCATCGGATAATTGCCGAGCAGCACCTGGTGCATGATGAAGCTGTCGAGGATTGCCGCAAGCGGCAGGCCGACCAGCACCATCGCGCCCATCCAGAACAGCCTGTGCCATTCGGTCTGCAGGAAAGTCGCCTTGTCCGCCTTCGTCAGCCAGTCGACGATATCGCCGAGGAATTGGAACAGCGCCACCTCGCCGATCGCGATCGACATGGTGAGGATGCTCATGGCGATCAGCCACGGCGCGGCCGGCTTGGAATAATGCCAGCAGAAAGCGAAGAGGCCGTGCGGAGGCGTATCAGGCACCTCGCTCGGAAATGGATTTAGTCGGCGTTCGAACCAGCCAAACATTGAAATGCTCCAAAGACTCGACCCTATGACCACCCGCAGCGCCTAAAGGTCGCAGACTCATATGGTGGTCGGGCGATAAAACAACGAGGCCATGCCGGCCGCGCAATGACTCAGAAAGGGGGGAATGCTTGCGAATGCGCGCCTTACGGCGCTCAGCAGGTCCGAAAATGCACGGACCGGAGGCGCATCATCACAAACAAGATATCCATCATGAGCCTCCTTCATTCGTAAGTTGTAGAGCGCCTGTCTTTTAGCGCGACTTTTCCTTTTTGAAAAGCGAAATATGCCTGAAAAATGGGCTAAATTCTTCAATTCTGCTGATGGAAAGCATCACAAAAATCGAGGTATCGACGAAAATCAGAGACAAATCTGGGTGATTTCGCTAGTTGCAGCGCATGACCACGCTCCGCATCGCCCTCTACCAGCCCGACATTCCCGGCAACACCGGCACGATCCTGCGGCTGGCCGCTTGCCTCGGTCTCGGCGTCGACATCATCGAGCCCGCGGGTTTCGACATATCGGACCGCAACCTCAAGCGTGCCGGCATGGACTACCTCTCCGCCGTCACCCTGACGCGACATGTGAACTGGGATCGTTTCGAGACATGGCGCCAGGAAAGCGGCCGCAGGTTGGTGCTTGCCTCGACCAAAGCAGCACAACCCTACACTGATTTCGCTTTCCGCAGCGACGATATCCTCCTCTTCGGCCGCGAAAGCGCCGGCGTGCCGGAACAGGTGCATGACAGGGCCGACGGCCGCATTCTGATCCCTATGGTGGAGGGCCAGCGCTCCATCAACGTCGCCATGTCCGCGGCCATGATATCGGGTGAAGCGCTGCGGCAGACGCAATGGTCGCCGGCGTCAACCCTGGGCTTGAATGTCGCACCCGAATAGGCGTTGGCACGTCCGATAAAGTGTGAGAAGCTTGCCTCTGGAATGCTCTAACTCAGGCAACCTTGGCGAGGTGACCCATGTTCCAGACGGCATTCACGCTCTCCCTCACGCAGTTCGCGCGCACCTTGAGCCTCCCCGAGCGGCTTCAGCGCTCACCGGCCCGCAATCTCGCTCTCGAAGGCCTTCGTCAGCGGAACCTCGCGCTCGACGCGCTGTTCTACGACATCAAGGTGATCACGCCGGAGGAAGCCTTCTACCTCAGCGACTCGCTGGCAGCCGAAGGCGCAATCATGATTGTCCCGCCAAGTGGCGGTGCAGCGATAACCCTTTGCGAGAAGGTGGACGAATTTGTCCTGAGAGGCGGCGATAAAGTGCAGGCCCTCGCCGTCGCGGGCATCGGTGGCTCCGCATTGGGTGCGGCTGCCTTCGCCCGCAACGTGGCCGATGCAATACAGGGGCCGGTTGCCGCCGTCGTTTCCGGCTATGGCATCGCGGATATCATTACCGAGGCTTTCGGCGGGCTTTTTTTCTTTGGCCATCTGCGCGGCCTGCGCCCGTTTCTGGAGATATTCGACGATCTCGCCGGCCGGCCCAAGGTTGGAGCGCATGGCGACGAATCGGTCGCCCGCACCAGCCTCGACACCCGAACTGTGCGGGCGCTTCTTGCGGACCCACGCCTGTCATTCCGGCTATTGACCGGCCACTCCAAGGGCAATCTGGTCCTCTCCGCTGCCCTGCACGACCTGCACAAGCAAGATGAGGCGCTGATCGCGAAGCTCGCTCCAGACATGAAGATCGTGACGATCGGCGCGCGCATCGCCATGCCGCCGGCCTTCACCGATGTCGTCGATGTCATGGGTGCGTGGGACTGGTTCGGCGAGATCAATTCCCGCCCGTTCATCCACGCCGACCGCCGCATCCCCCATGCCTGGCATCACACGAATACCGACTTGAACGGGCATTTGCCCGTGACAGCCACGCTCAGGGACATCCTGGCGACATCGCTGGCGAAAGCGGAAGCAAAGATCGGGGAATACGATGCCGCATCCCAGGGTGAAGCATCGCCGACGGCAGCGGAAACAGTCGCTGTTGCTACCTCGCCGATTGGCTCCAAGCGACGATCGGCAACGATCGAAAACGTCAAACATGCCTTCGCTGCCGGCATATTGCCCAACGCACCGCCGATCGAACCGGGCTCACCCGACGAGCTGCAGCCGCCCAAGACTCATTGATCGGGCTTATGCGCAATTGTTGATCCAATATGTCGCAAGCGGTTGTGGACTACCGTTGCAGCAAGCGTATAATGCTTAGCCGGCAAGTGAATTTGCCATGTCAAATCCAGCGCGACCGCACACTGAAATTTACGACTTTTCAGTAGGTTATCATCACTTTCGGAATCATTGACGACATAGCGGCATGAGAAAGACTTAGCAGAAAATGGAATCCACCATCGTCATGATCAATCTGTTCGGCGCCGTCGGCCTCCTGCTGTTCGGCCTTGCGCAGGTAAAGGACGGTGTGTCACGCGCTTTCGGCGCCCGTCTCAGAACAGGCCTTGCCAAAGGAACCCGCAGCGGCACGCGATCGTTCGCATCCGGCTTCGTCGCGACAATCGCCTTGCAGAGCTCCACGGCGACGGCGCTCATGATCGCTTCCTTCGTCGAGCGCGACCTCGTCCTGCCGAGCATGGCGCAGATCGTGCTGCTGGGCGCCAATGTCGGCACTGCGGTCACCGCATGGATTGTCGCGACCGGCATCGAATGGCTGTCTCCCCTCATCATCCTGATCGGCATCATCTTATATCGCCGCACCTCGACCTCTCAGCAGGGCGCGGGAACCGCGCTTATCGGCATCGGGCTCATGCTGCTTTCTCTGCAACTGCTCAGCCTTGCGACCGCGCCGATGCGGCAATCGGCAGCGCTTGGCGCCTTCATCGGGCTGCTGGACGGCGCGCTGCCGGTGGCGCTCATCTTCTCGGCGGTGCTGGCCTTCGTGTCTTCGTCGAGCCTTGCGGTCGTCGTGCTGATACTCTCACTTGCATCGACCGGTATTTTGTCTCCGGCATTGACCGTCGTTCTCGTGCTCGGCGCCAATCTCGGCGGCGCGGTTCCACCCGTCATGGCGACGCTGTCTGGCCCGGCAACCGTTCGGCGCGTCACCTTGGGGAACCTGATCGTGCGCGCAATCGGTTGCCTCATCGTGCTGCCGCTCGCAGGCTATATCGGGGATTGGATGCAAGGCCTGCATTTCTCGCCGGCCAAACTGCCCGTAGACGTGCATCTGCTTTTCAATATCGCCCTTGCCATCTGCGCATGGCCCTTCTCGCGCCTGCTCTCGAGGACCATGCTCCGGGTCGTGCCCAACGATCCGCAGACCGACGATGGCCCGAAGTTTCTCGACCAGCAGGCCCTGCAAACGCCCATCGTGGCGCTTGCCAGCGCCACACGAGAGGTTCTCGCGGTTGGCGACCTCATCGAGCGCATGCTGATCCGCACCGAAAATGCCTTCAACAACAACGACCTGTCGCCCTTGAAGGAAATCCCGGTTCTGGAAAAGCGCGTCGACCGCCTCCAGCAGGAGGTGAAAATCTACCTGTCGAAGCTGGGACGTGACGGGCTGGACGATGAGAACGGCCGCCGCTCGATCGTCATCATCGATTATGCCATCAATCTCGAACATATCGGCGACATCATCGAAAAGGGCCTTGCCGAACAGGTGGGGAAGAAAATCGACAAGGGCCTGACCTTCTCGGAGGACGGATATCGCGAGCTGAGAAGCCTCTTCAGCCTGACAGTCGATAATCTCCGTATCGCCCAGACGATCCTCGTGACCCGCGACTTCAATCTGGCCAGGCAGCTGATGGAAGTGAAGGTGGACGTGCGCCGGCTGGAAAAGCAGTCCTCCGAGCGTCATCTCGAAAGATTGCGCGACGGCCGCGTCGATAGCCTGCAGACCAGCTCGCTGCATCTCGACATGCTGCGCGATCTGAAACGCATCAATGCCCACATCGTTTCGGTGGCGCATCCGATCCTGGACGAGAGCGGGCTGCTGATCGAAAGCCGGTTGAGGAAGACGCAGCCGCCCGCTTCAGGCTGATCGCCTGCCGTTGCAATCGCTCATTTCGTCCGTTTCAATCCGCCGACGGCAAACGCCGCATGGTGAACTCGATGCGGTCGCCCTCGATCTGGCGCCAGCTTTCGACTTCGGTCCAGTAGGCGGCTTTCGGGAACTCATCGAACCATTCACGCGCCTTGGCACGCGCTTCGGGGCGACTGAGACAAAAAGTCTCTCGAACGAAATCGCTCTTTCCGCCGGCCGGATTTTCCTGCCGATAGCGGAATATTCTGCTTCTCAACCCATCAAGGGGCGGCGGTCCGGGTATCTTCATGATGAAACCTCGCCTTTGAGAGGGGGAACATAATACCGCACCGGAAATTTTGCGAGTCGATTCTCCTGCAACGCCGCTGCACTGGCTGTGCCGTAGTGTTGCTGTTATTCAAAATCACGATACATACGGTGCGAATCGCGGGCCGCCGGCTGCTCGCGCCGTCGGAGAGCATGAATGGAACGACCCAATCTTCCCAAAGGACTGCCTGAGGATATTGAAGCAAAGAAAGAGGCCGCGAGAGCCTGGTTCGAGAGCCTGCGCGATGCGATCTGCGCCGAGTTCGAGAAGCTGGAGGACGAGCTTGCCGGCCCCCTCTCCGATCAGGAGCCGGGACGCTTCGTCGCCAAGGACTGGGAGCGGGAGAACGGTCAGGGCGGCGGCGGCCGCATGTCGATGATGGAAGGCCGCGTCTTCGAAAAGGTCGGCGTCCACACCTCCACCGTCTATGGCGAGTTCTCTCCCGATTTCCGCAGCCAGATACCGGGCGCCGAGGAAGATCCGCGTTTCTGGGCTTCGGGCCTGTCGCTGATCGCCCATCCCGTCAATCCGAACGTGCCGGCTGTGCATATGAATACCCGCATGGTGGTCACGACGAGCCAATGGTTCGGCGGCGGCGCCGACCTGACGCCGGTGCTCGACCGTCGCCGCACCCAGGAAGACCCCGACAGCGTCCTCTTCCATCGCGCCATGCAGATCGTCTGCGAGCGGCATGCCGTCGCCGACTACCAGCACTACAAGAACTGGTGCGACGAGTATTTCTTCCTGAAGCATCGCAACGAGCCGCGCGGCATCGGCGGCATCTTCTTCGACTGGCTGCATTCGACGGAAGAAGCTGATGGCTGGAACGCCGATTTCGCCTTCACCCGCGACGTCGGCCGTGCCTTTTCCATGGTTTATCCGCGCATCGTCCGCTCAAACTTCAACGAAGCATGGACAGAAGAGGACCGCGACGAACAATTAATCCGTCGGGGGCGTTATGTGGAGTTCAATTTGTTGTATGATCGGGGTACAATATTCGGACTGAAAACAGGCGGCAACGTGGAGTCGATCCTCTCGTCCCTGCCGCCCGTGGTACGCTGGCCTTAGGGCATCCAACATAAAACGAACCAATAAGCCCTGAAATCGGCGGAGTGAGTGCATAGGTTAGGTAATGCTCGTTTCAATCGGAGGAGGTTGTAATGGCAGTACAGAATCAGGTCACGGAAGTTTCGAAGGAAACGAGGCTTTCGCGCACTGTCGATAGTCCGGAGTTCATCGTCCGGCTAGCCGAGGACATGAGGGTCCGCAGCGGGTCCGATTTGCCTCTCTCCTGCTTCATCGAGCAGGTCAGAATGCAGCTTGCAGGCAATAGGTCGCCAAGCGACTTCGCTCGCATGGAGGCCGATCGCTCGGCCAGGCAAGCTCCCGTTACGAGGTATCAGTCGTCTGACTGCTTCAAATCCTGGGCAATGCCGGATTGAAATCCGAAAGAATGGTCCGGCAAGCGTTGGAACCTTGCCGGACAGAGAAACCTTTTCCCATTCGTAGCGTTTTAACCTTCATGTCCTTCGGCATGAAGGGCCGCAATCCTGTTGAAAATTGAGGAGGAAGACATGCGACTGTTCGAATGTGGTACGCTTGTACCCGGCTGCACATGGCACACGCGCGCCAAGGACGATGCCGAAGTGGTTCGTCGCGCTGTCGAGCACATGCGTGATGCGCATGGCGAAACAATCGTCCGGGAAAATATGATCGACAACATCAAGGCACGCATACGCGACGAAGCCAATGCAGCCTGAGCTGCGCTCTGTCGTCAGGTGTTAGCCAGATCCGTCAACCGGGCGAGAAGACCCGCCCGGTCGACAGTAAAGTTTCCTTCGAGCCATTCCTGCTCCAGCTTACCGAGAAGTTCGCCGACGCGCGGACCAGCACTGATGCCTGCGGCAAGCACATCCGAACCGCTGAGAGGAAAAGTCGGTCTCTTCCACTTCGACGCACGCTCCAGCAACTTGCCGAGCCGTGCAGTGCGCGCCATCTCCTCGAAATCGCCCTCGGCCTTGCCTCGCGCAACAGCCAGCGCCAGCTTCAGCCGGACAGCTATGCCGGACGGATCATAGCGATAAAGCAGCCGATCGAAAGCGGCCTCCGATATCTCATCTTTTATACCGGGCGCATTCGCCCAAGCCTGCAGATAGGCTGCCTCGGCCTTCGACAGACGCAGACGCTCGGCAAGTTTGCCAAGTCTCGCCGCATCTGGCGGCACGATAGCGGTAAGCCGCAGCAAAGGATCCGCCGCCCAACCGAGCGCTTGCTCGGCGGCAATCAACGCCGGAATGGCGTCGATACCCCATTTTTCCGTTTCCGGCAGAACCTCGGTCAGCACCCCAACCTGGCGCATCCAGAGCAGCGCTCGGCCCGGATCCCCGGCCGAAAGCAGCTTCTTCATCTCCGACCAGACACGCTCGGCCGACAGCGTCGCGATCTTCGTCCGCGCTGCCGCACAGGCGCGTAGTCCGTCCGCATCCGGACGGCCGCTGCCGTAATGCGCGAAGAAGCGGAAGAAGCGCAAAATGCGCAGATGATCCTCGGCGATCCGCGTCGCGGCATCGCCGATAAAGCGGATATTGCGTCGTTCCAGATCGGCAAGTCCGTCCACAAGGTCGACAACCCCGCCGTCGGAGGAGGCGTAGAGAGCATTGATCGTCAGGTCGCGCCGCTCCGCATCGGCCTGCCAATCCTCGCTGTAGGCAACGCGAGCTCGGCGCCCATCCGTCTCTACATCCCGCCGCAAGGTCGTGATCTCGAACGGTTTCCCATCGATGACAAGGGTAACTGTGCCATGCGCGATGCCGGTCGGCACCGCCTTGATGCCTGCCGCACTCGCTCTCTCGACCACAGCCTCCGGCAACAATGTCGTGGCGATATCGATATCGGCGACCGGCAACCCCATGAGACTATTGCGCACGGCACCGCCGACCACACGGCCCTCGCCGCCATCGGCATTCAGCAAGGTCAGCACCCGCTGCAGCGCCTTATCCCGGAACCAGGCCTCACCGGCAACGGACGTCATGTGTAAAGCCTTTCATAAAGCGTGCGGACGATGCCCGCTGTAATGCCCCAGATCATGCGCTGCCCATAGGGTATGCGATAGAAATGGCGTTCGGTTCCCTGCCAGAGCATGGTGTCTGTCGCGTGGTGGCTTGGGTCCATCAAGAAGGAGAGCGGCACCTCGAAGGCATCCTCCACCTCGGTCGGGTTGAGAGCCAGATCGAAGCCCGGCTTTACCACCGCAAGGATCGGCGTGATGCGAAAGCCGGTGGCGGCTAGATAATACGGGAGCCGCGCGACGGGTTCTATGAAGATATCGCCCAGCCCTATCTCCTCGCCTGTCTCACGCACGGCAGCCATTTCCGGCGAAGCGTCCTCCGGATCGATGGCGCCGCCAGGGAATGCGATCTGCCCGGAATGCTTGCGCAAAGTCGAAGTCCTGAGCGTGAAGATCACCTTGGCGTCGTCGCCACTGTCGACGACCGGCACGAGCACGGCGGCATCCTTCAGCTTCAGCCCTTCGACTTGGGATATGGTCTCGGGATTGAGGCGATGATCGCCATGATCGCGCCAGGCGAACTCGACCGGGCCACCGCTCTGCTTGAGAGCACGGCGCCGGAACTCATCCGCGGAATAAAGTGGGAATTCGCTCATCGTGTCAGCGCATCCAGTTCGGCAACCGTCATGACGGGAAAGATCGAGCCGCCGGAGCGTACACAGAACACCTCTCGCCCTGCTATCTCGACGGGCTCGCCGAGTTCGACGAGATCATACATGACCGCGCGCGTCACCAGCGCCTCCAGGCGCCCGCGGACGTGCAGGTAGGGCTTCAGCTCGTCATTCTCACCGCGGATGACGAAACGGAGCGGATGATCCCTGCCCGCCTCGACAACATCGCCGACGTTGGTGCGGAAAGTCAGCACCCGTCTGCCGTCACGCTCCGTCACGCTCATCTCGACAGCGACGAACGGTGCATCGACAACACGAATGCCGACCTTTTCCACAGGCGTGACGAGATAGGTCTTCCCGTCGGCGTCCTTGCGCAGGACGGTGGAGAACAGCCGCACCAGTGGGGCACGCCCGATCGGCGTGCCCAGATAGAACCAGGTCCCGTCGGCTTTGATTTCCATGTCGATATCGCCGCAAAATGGGGGATTCCAGTGATCGACCGGCGGCAAGCCCTTCTTGCGATCGCCGCTGTCTCCAGCGGCACGCGATATGAGGGCTGCGAGACTCGCTGCATCGCCGGTAGCCTTGATTTCCTCGGTTGCCATTCTTCCGTCCCGGTTCGCCGTTAGTCACGAATACGACAGTTTCTCACGAGATAGTCATTCGAAACGTGCTTGTCAGCCATGCTCGTGGCGATAAGTTGTATTGATTATGGGGCAAATGTGTAAGGTCTGCGAATCGCGCGCACCGCTTTTCTGCCATTGGAGACGCAAATGGGCATGATTAAATCGACCGAAACGAGCCTCGACGAGCAGGCCATCATCGCTTCAGCCGAAAAGGCGCTGAGCGATATCGCCAGCATCCGCGAAGAAGTATCGAAGGTCATTTTCGGTCAGGAAAGCGTCGTTGAGAACACGCTGCTGGCCGTGCTCGCTGGCGGCCATGCCCTGCTGGTCGGCGTGCCTGGCCTCGCCAAGACGAAGCTTGTCACGACTCTCGGCGCAGTCCTAGGCCTTGCCTCCAACCGCGTGCAATTCACGCCCGACCTGATGCCCTCCGATATTCTCGGCTCCGAAGTCATGGATCAGGACGAAACCGGCCGCCGCTCCTTCCGTTTCGTCAAGGGCCCGGTCTTCGCACAATTGCTGATGGCCGACGAAATCAACCGCGCCTCGCCGCGTACGCAATCGGCCCTGCTGCAGTCCATGCAGGAATATCACGTCACCATCGCCGGCCAGCGTTATGACCTGCCCGCGCCCTTCCACGTTCTTGCAACGCAGAACCCGCTCGAACAGGAAGGCACCTATCCACTGCCGGAAGCCCAGCTCGACCGCTTCCTGCTGCAGGTCGATGTCGGTTATCCCGAGCTGGCCGACGAGCGCCGCATCCTGCTCGAAACGACCGGCTTGAGCGAAGCGACGCCGCAGGCGGTCATCAATGCCGCACGTCTGCTGGAAATTCAGCAGCTGATCCGCCAGATGCCCGTCAGCGACGGCGTGGTCGATGCGATCCTGTCTCTGGTGCGCTCTGCCCGCCCGGGCCAAGGCAACGCCTCGACCGACAAGCATGTCGCCTGGGGTCCAGGCCCGCGCGCCGGCCAGGCCATGATGCTCTGCGCCCGCGCCCGCGCACTGTACGAAGGCCGGCTTGCGCCTTCGATCGACGATGTGCATGCACTTGCCGAGCCCGTGCTCGAGCATCGCATGGCGCTGACCTTCGCGGCCCGCGCCGAAGGCATGTCCGTGCGCGATGTCATCTCAGGGCTGGTAAAACAGCCGAGAACGTGAGCCCGATGTCGAGGAGAGTGTAGCGCGTGGCATCCATCGGACAAATCGTCAGACCGACTTCGGGCAATGATGCGCTCTCCAGAGCTCGCAGCCGCGCCGCTCTCGTGCCGGATTGCCTTGTCGAAGCCAAGCGCATCGCCAATACGGTCATCGCCGGCTGGCATGGCCGGCGCAAACGCGGCATCGGCGAGAATTTCTGGCAGTTTCGCCCCTATACCGAGGGCGAAAGCCTTTCGCGCATCGACTGGCGGCGTTCCGCCCGCGACGATCATACCTATATCCGCGATCATGAATGGGAAGCCGCTCACACGATCTGGCTCTGGGCCGACCTTTCGCCATCCATGATGTACAAGTCGGCCTATGGCCACGCTTCCAAGGAAGGCCGTGCGCTCGTCATCATGCTGGCACTTGCCGAAATCCTGTCCCGTTCGGGCGAACGGATCGGCTGCCCCGGCGTCATGGAGCCGGTCTCGACCCGAAACGCCGCCGAACGTCTGGCGGCAGCGCTGATGCACACGCCGCTCGAAGGCGGCCTGCCGCAAACCGAGATGATCCGCGGCTGGAGCGATATCGTGCTGATCGGCGATTTTCTCGATGATGCCAACAGCGTCATGAGCCGGATCGGACCTCTGGCGCGCCGTGGCTTGCGCGGCCATGTCGTTGAAGTGGCCGATCCAGCCGAGGAAATCTTTCCGTATAGCGGCCGCACCGAGTTCAGCGATCCGGAAACGGGCTCGAAACTGATTGCCGGCCGCGCGGAAAACTTGCGGGACGACTATCAGCGCGCCTATCTCGCCCGCCGCGAAAACCTCGGCCAGGCCCTGCGCCATCTCGGCTGGACTTTCGTCAGCCATCGCACCGATCGCCTGGCATCGGAAGCGCTCGTCGCCGTGCATATGTATCTTTCCGGCATGCCTGCGCGGGTAGCACCTGGAGGGCGGCCATGACCGGCCTTTCCTTCGCATTCGCTTCCCCCGCCATCCTGGCAGCCCTGATCCTGCTTCCTGTGATCTGGTGGCTTCTGCGCCTGACGCCGCCACAGCCGCGAACGGAAGTCTTCCCGCCGCTGCGCATCCTCGCGTCCATTCTCAAGCGTGAGGAAACGCCGGCCCGCAGCCCGTGGTGGCTGACGCTGCTGCGCATGCTGCTTGCAGCGCTGGTGATCCTCGCGATCGCCAATCCGATGTTCAATCCGCGCACCAACACCCTGTCGAGCGGCGGCCCGCTGGTATTGATGGTCGACAATAGCTGGGCGAGCACGTCGGACTGGGAGCGCCGTGTCCGAACCGCAGACGCACTGATCGACGATGCCGACGCCAAGGGCATCCCGGTCTCGATCGCCTTTACCGCAGAACAGGGCAATGATGCGACACCGGGTGCGGCGACAGCGGCGCGCGACAAGCTGCATGCGATGAACCCAAGACCGCTGGTGCCGGACCGGCAGCGTGCCGCCGACGCCGTGAAGGCCGCGCTCAATGGCAACAAGCCGGGGACGATCGCTTTCATCTCCGATGGCATCGAGAGCAAGGCCAAGGACGACATCGTCCGCCGGCTCTCCGCGCTTCAGCCGAGCGAGCTGCGCCTGATCGAAGGCGACGGCAACGACATTCTCGCGATCACCGGCGCAGCCAACAACGCCAACGACATGACGGTTACGGCAACGCGGCTGAACGGCGCCAACCCGCTCCGACTTCAGTTGACGGCACAGGACAATCAGGGCCGGCCGATCGCCAACGGCTCGCTGAGTTTCGCCGGCGGTCAGACGGTTGCGACCGGCTCCATCGCCGCTCCCTTCGAGATGCGCAACGATTTTGCCCGCATCAACGTCGACCGCTATGCCAGCGCCGGCACCGTTCACCTGCTCGACGATGGCTTCCGCCGCCGCCGTGTGGCGCTTCTTTCCGGTCAGGCGGCCGACGAATTCCAGCCGATCCTTTCGCCGCTCTACTATATTGAACGCGCCCTTAACCCCTATGCCGAGCTGATCCAGCCCAACAGCGCGGATCTGGCAAAATCGATCCCGCAACTGCTGGCCGGCAACCCCTCCGTGATCATCATGGCCGATGTCGGCCGCCTGCCGCAGGAAAGCTATGCGCCGCTGCAGCGCTGGATCGAGAATGGCGGCACACTGATCCGCTTCGCCGGACCGCGCCTTGCTGCCGCGCCCGCCGATGACCCGCTCGTCCCCGTGACGCTGCGGCAGGGCGAGCGCACGTTCGGCGGCGCGCTCTCCTGGGCCGAGCCGCAGCCGCTCGCCGATTTCCCGTCGTTCGGCCCCTTCGCCGGCATGCCGAAGCCGACCAATGTGCTGATCAAGCGACAGGTTCTCGCCGAACCGACGCCGGATCTTGCCGAGCGCACCTGGGCAAGCCTTGCCGACGGAACGCCGCTTGTTACCGAAAAGCAGATGCACGCCGGCCGGGTCGTTCTCTTCCATGTCAGCGCCGAACCGCAATGGTCGGATCTGCCGATCTCGGGCGATTTCGTCGAAATGCTGCGCCGTATCGTCCAGCTGTCGCGCTCCGGCGGCGTCACCTCGACGGAAGGGGCAGCCAAGGCGACCGAGGCATTGCCGCCATACCGGCTTCTGACGGCCAAGGGCGTGCTGACGAGCGAAATCGGCAGCGCCCGGCCACTAGAGCCGAACCACAAGGGCGCAGCCGTCGCCAGCTTCGACAACCCGCCCGGCCTTTACGGCTCCGAAGAAGGCTTTACGGCGCTCAACGTGCTGGCCCCCGGCACCTCGCTCAAGCCGCTGGATGCATCGGCCGCGGGGGCGGTCGCACGGGAGGGCCTGATCGGTGGCGAAGCATGGTCCGCCAAGCCGATCCTCTTCACCCTCGCCTTCCTCATCCTTCTGGCCGATAGCCTGATCGTGCTCTTCATGAATGGCGCCTTCCCGCGCCTTGGCAGGTCGACGAAAACGGCCGCCGGCGGCGCGGCGATACTGTTGCTGGCTCTTGCGGTCGCGATCTTCCTGCATCCGGCAAACGCCTTGGCCGACGATTCCAAGCCCGGTGACGACACCATCTTTTCGCGGCTGGATAAGACCCATCTTGCCTATGTCGTCACCGGCGAATCCGACGTCGACCGTATTTCCGAGCGCGGCCTTGCCGGCCTCTCCGACTATCTGACCTACCGCACGACATTGGAGCCAGGCCCGCCGGTAGGACTGGACCCAGCGAAGGATGAACTTGCCTTCTATTCGTTGATCTACTGGCCGATATCAGCGACGGCACCGATGCCGTCCAACGACGCCATCAACCGCATCGACGCCTATATGCGCAACGGCGGCACCGTGCTCTTCGACACGCGCGACGCCATCAACACCATGGGCGACACATCGACGCCGAGCCCGAACGGCCAGCGGCTGCAGCAGATCCTTGCCAACCTCGATATCCCGCCTCTGGAACCCGTGCCGTCAGGCCATGTGCTGACCAAGTCCTTCTATCTGCTTTCGAGCTTTCCCGGCCGCTATGCCGATAGCCCGCTCTGGATCGAAGCGCGGCAGGATACGCGCCGCGACGGTAACGCGGTCTCCTCCTCCGATGGCGTGACGCCGATCTTGATCACGGGCAACGACTTTGCTGGCGCCTGGGCGATCGACGAAAACGGCTCGCCGCTGCTGCCGACCGTGCCGCCGGACGAGACGCAGCGTGAATATGCCTACCGTACTGGCGTCAACATCATGATGTATATGCTGACCGGAAACTATAAGTCCGATCAGGTACATATCCCGGATATCCTGCAGCGGCTGGGGCAGTGAGATGAATATCGGTTTTGCCCCATTCCTGCCCTGGCCCGTGCTATCAGCGCTCGCGGCACTAACCCTTGTCATCGCGGCCATTGCCATCTATCGGCGCCTGCGCGGCAGCTGGATCCGCGCGCTCGCCGGCATCGCCCTCCTGGCCGCCCTCGCCAATCCGGTGCTGCTGCAGGAAGACCGCGATCAGCTCACCACCATCGTCCCCGTCGTCGTCGACCGCAGTCTCAGCCAGGACACGCCGGAACGCACCAAAATGACCGACGATGCCTTGGCTATGCTGAAGGACCGGCTGGCGCAATTCCCGCGCATAGAGCCCCGCATCGTCGAGGCGCGCGACCCCGCTGAATCCGACTCGCCGTCGACGCGGCTTTTCTCTGCCCTCTCCTCCGCGATCGCGGACGTGCCACCTGCTCGGATCGGCGGCGCGATCTTCCTCACCGACGGCCAGATCCACGATATCCCAGGCGTCAACCAGCAGCTCGGTTTCGACGCGCCTATTCATGGGCTGATCACCGGCAAGCCCGACGAGTTCGATCGCCGCATCGAAATCGTGCGAGCCCCCCGCTTCGGTCTCGTCAACGAGGAACAGCAGCTCGTTTTCCATGTCGTCGACGACGGCAAAAGCCCCGGCGGTGTCGCCGACGTCACCGTCAAAATGAATGGCGACGAAATCGCCACACTGCAGGCGACGCCGGGCCAGGACGCACCGTTCAGCTTCAAGGTGCCGCGCGCGGGCAACAACGTTCTCGAATTTGCCGTTGCCGAAGTCCCCGGCGAGGTTACGCCCATCAACAACCGCACGGTCCAGCTGATCGAAGGCATTCGCCAGAACATGCGCGTCCTGCTCGTTTCCGGCGAGCCGCATTCGGGCGAGCGCGCCTGGCGCAACCTGCTGAAATCGGACGCGTCGGTCGATCTCGTGCATTTCACCATTCTGCGCCCGCCGGACAAGCAGGACGGGACGCCGATCAACGAATTGTCGCTGATCGCCTTTCCGACGCGCGAACTCTTCGTCGACAAGATCAACTCTTTCGACCTGATCATTTTCGACCGTTACCAGGACCGGCAGAACGTCCTGCCGACGATCTATTATGATTACATGGCGCAATATGTCGAAAACGGCGGTGCGTTGCTCGTGGCGGCTGGCCCCGAACATGCCGCCGGCAATTCGATCGCCCTGACGCCGCTCGCCTCGGTTCTGCCGGCAGAGCCGACCGGGCAGATGATCGAGAAGCCCTTCTATCCGCGCCTGTCGGAGCAGGGCCGCAAGCATCCGGTAACGCGCGGTCTCGACGGATCGGACACGGAGCCGCCGCATTGGGGCCGCTGGTTCCGCAGCGTCGATGTCGAAAAGCCGCAGGGACAGACGGTCATGGTCGGTGCCGACAACAGCCCGCTGCTGGTGCTGAACCGCGTCGGCCGCGGCCGCGTCGCCATGCTGCTCTCGGACGAAGGCTGGCTTTGGGCACGCGGTTTTGAGGGCGGCGGCCCGCACGTATCGCTCTATCGGCGCATTGCCCATTGGCTGTTGAAGGAGCCGGCGCTGGAAGAAGAGGCCCTGACGGCGAATGCCGCCGGCCGCACGCTACAGGTGACGCGCCAGACCATTGGCGACGATCCCGGCCCGGCGACGATCAAATCGCCGTCCGGCAAGACGCAAACATTGCCACTGAAGCAAGCGCAGCCTGGTCTCTACCAGGCTCAGAAGCATATGGACGAGATCGGGCTTTTCCAGATCGCCGACGGCAATCTTTCGACGCTGGTGCACATCGGCGCCATCGATGCCCCGGAATTCAAGGCGATGATCTCGACCACCGAAACGCTGAAGCCGCTGGCGCAGAAGACCAAGGGCCTCGTCACACGCGTCGCCGGCACCAATGGCGGCGTCACGGTCCCGCAGGTCCTGCCGGTCCGCGGTGCCGTGCGCATCGCAGACGGCCAGCGCCTAACCATCCGCATGACGGACGAAACCGTGCTGAAGGGGATCAACACCTTGCCCTTATTCGCCGGCTTTGCCGGTCTAGCCGTACTCCTCTTTGCCTTCTCGGTCACATGGTGGCGCGAAGGACGGTGAACCGATGACACAATTCGACATAACCGACGCTCCCTCCGAAGCAGAACTCGCCGCGATCAGCGAGGGGCTGACGGCCTTCAACGCCGCCGATGTCGGCGCATCTGAAAGGCGATCGCTGGCGGTGCTGATCCGTGAGGAGAGCGGCAAGACCATCGGCGGGATTTCGGGTTACACGGCTTGGGGATGGCTGTTCACGCAATGGCTGTTCGTGCCGGAAACCTTGCGCGGCCAGGGCATGGCAGGCAAACTGCTCGAGGCGGCGGAAGCCGAAGCGGCAGCCCGCGGCTGTTTCGGGGCGTGGATCGATACGTTCAATCCGCAAGCGCTGCGTGCCTATCAGCGGCAGGGCTATGCGATCTTCGGTGAACTGCCGGACTTTCCCGTCGGCCGCACCCGCTTCTACCTGCAGAAAAAGCTATCGCCTCGCTGATCACAGCGCGGCGATGCTTTTCCATCTATTGCAGCGCTTAGACGGCAATCGCCGTCAGCTGCGTCACGCCGTCGAGATCTTCGTCTTGGTCCGCGATAGCCGAGGCGGCATCATCGCGCCAGGCGATAGAACCCTGCAGCCGCGCATGCGTGTCGGCAGCGATCGGCACGACCAGGACGCGGTTGGGATCGACCGGGCCCGGAAATGCCAAGGCATTGTAGGCAACCTTTTCGAAGCCGAGCGGGCAGTAGTATGGCGGGTCGCCGACGAGGATGACGGCTTCCGAGCCGTTGCGTTTGGCTGCCTCGACGGCAATCCGGACAAGCTCGCGACCGATACCCTTGTTCTTATGCGAGGGCCGTACGGCAAGCGGTCCGAGCAAGTGCCCTCTGACCGTGCCGGCAAGAACCGGCGTCATCCGTACAGATGCGATCGTCTCCCCATCATCGGCGCATATGAAGGACAGCGACAGATCATGCGGCCCCTGCTCGCGAATCCGCGCGGCGGCACGCGTAAACCGACCGGGACCAAATGCTTCTTCGTTGATAAGTTCGATGGCAGCGTCGTGCGACGCATCCTCAGTGAGGTAGATCAGATCGTGCTTGTACATTAGACCAAGAAAACCGGATAGACAGACGGAATTGTTCTCGAAGGCGCTCGTCGAGCGTTCGGGATCATCGGCGTCGTCGCAGGCTTCTGGTGACTTTCATGACAAGTGGCCCTCAAAGTGTGACAAGCCCGATAGCAGGAAATATCCGGCACGTCCAATGCAAAATGCATGCTGCCATCTGTTGATGCAAGATCATGTCCGCATGATGACAGCGGCAGAAAATCAGTGGTCAGCACACTGCATCTGCCAAAGATCCCACCAGCTACGCAGTGTTCAGCGTTTATCATCTCGAAATTTGACGGCCATGCCGTATGTTCACCCTCAAACCTCAGCAGTATTCCGAAAGGACAGAACAATGGGCATGTTGGTTGACGGCGTTTGGCACGACGTCTGGTACGACACCGAAAAGACGAAAGGCCATTTCAAGCGCGCCGCGTCTCAATTCCGCAACTGGATCACGCCTGACGGCGCAGCCGGCCCAACCGGAATCGGGGGCTTCAAGGCAGAGGCAGGACGCTACCACCTTTACGTTTCGCTCGCCTGCCCCTGGGCGCATCGAACCCTGATCTTCCGTAAGCTGAAGAAACTGGAGGACCTGATCCCGGTCTCGATCGTCGACCCGCTGATGCTGGAAAATGGCTGGGAATTCAAAGGGAAAGACGGTGGAACGATTGATCCCCTTTTCGGCGCCAAGACGCTCTGGGAAATCTACGTCAGGGCCGACCCGCATTATTCCGGCCGAGTGACCGTTCCTGTTCTCTGGGACAACCAGACCGAAACGATCGTCAACAACGAGTCGGCCGAAATCATCCGCATGTTCAACAGCGCATTCGACGCATTGACCGGCTCCAGGGAGGATTTCTATCCCGCCGATCTGCGCGCTGATATCGATGCCCTGAACGAACTCGTCTACGACAGGGTCAACAACGGCGTCTACAAAGCGGGCTTCGCGACGGCGCAGGACGCCTACGAGGACAGTGCCCGCCGCCTCTTTGAAACCCTCGATATGCTCGACACCAGGCTGTCGACGCAACGCTACCTGTTCGGAGAAGGTTTGACCGAAGCCGATTGGCGGCTGTTCACCACGCTCGTGCGTTTCGACGCCGTCTATGTCGGCCATTTCAAATGCAACATCCGCCGCATCGCCGACTATCCGAACCTAACGGCATATCTGAGAGACCTCTATCAGGTTGCCGGCGTGGCAGAGACCGTGAACCTCACCCATATCAAAGATCATTACTATCGCAGCCACAGGGCGATCAATCCGACCGGCATCGTTCCCGTCGGCCCCGAGCTGGATTTCGATCGTCCGCATGGCCGGGAGCAGCTCGCGAAAGCGGCTTGATCGGAGAGCACAAGTCTCCCGCCACCGGCGGGCGGCTACCAGTAGCTGGAGGGGCGCTCAGCCCCTTCCAGTTCCTCCAGCCTGCGATATGTCGCCTGCGTCGTACCCGGAGGAAGTGCGTTGCGCGGAAAGAAACCGGTTTCGACGATTTCACGATCCGGCATGCGCGGCGCGGTCTGCGTTACTTCGACACGGTAGAAGACGACATGATCGCGTTTGCTGATGCGGTTGTTGAAATAGACGTGGAAGAGCTGCGGCTCGCCTGAGATCACCAGATTGCCTTCCTCGCGCAACTCCTTCTCGAGCGCCTGCTCCACCGTTTCGTGGCGTTCGACGCCGCCGCCAGGCATGTGCCAGCCGGCGATATAGGAGTGTCGCACCAGAAAGATCCGCCCTTCGCTGTCGAAACACGCGGCACGCACGCCGAGCGTCATGCTGCGGGTCAGCACGAAATAGACGTGCAACGCACGGCCAAAGAGCCATGCCCACGCGCTACTCTTCTCATTCCGGGTAGCCTTCTCACTCATGCACGAACCTTCATCCCTCGCCTTGCATTCAAACGGGCGATCTATTTGTTTTGACGATAGACTGGGCTATGTCTCATCCCATGTTCAAGCTCGCGCATATTTCCGACGTACACCTCGGCCCCCTGCCACGCCTTTCGATCAGAGAACTCGCTTCCAAACGTATAACCGGATTTGTGAACTGGCACAGGAACCGGCGCAAGCATCTTTTTGGCAATACGCTCGACCTACTTCTGGACGATATCAAGACAAAGCAGGCCGACCATCTCGCCGTAACGGGCGATCTCGTCAACCTTGCGAGCGGCATCGAGATCGAGGCGGCGGCTACATGGCTGAAGATGGTCGGCGACCCCCTGCACACGTCGGTCGTTCCCGGCAATCACGATGCCTATGTGCCCGGCGCCTACGAAAAGGCCATGCGCGCCTGGTATCCCTATGTCAGAGGCGATCGCGCGCCAGCCGAATGGCGGGAGGATCAGCGCGTCTTCCCGTATCTTCGCATTCGGGACCAAGTCGCGCTCATCGGATGCTCGACCGCCGTCGCCACGCCGCCTTTTGCCGCCAGCGGCTTTTACTCCGCCCGCCAGGCGCGCGAGACGGTGAATATGCTTCGCGCGGCCGGCGATGCCGGGCTCTTTCGCATCGTCATGATCCATCATCCGCCGATCCGCGGCGCGACCAGCTTCTACAAGCGTATGATCGGCATTCGCCGCTTTGCAGCAGCCATTTCGACCGGCGGTGCTGAGCTGGTTCTTCATGGCCATACCCACCTCAATACTGTGCACTGGCTGCGCGGCCACGCCGACCCTGTGCCGGTTGTCGGCATCGCGTCGGCTTCCCAGAATGTCGGCGGATTAAAGCCACCGGCCGCCTACAATCTCTTCACGATCGCTGGCCGGCCAGGCGCCTGGGAGTTGAAGGCCGAACGCTACAGCCTCAACACCGCTGGCAACGGCGTGGATGCGGACGGCGTCAATATTCTTGCGCCATGATCCGCGTTTTGCGGCCATGAACCTCGTCGTTTCGGTGGCGTTTTCTAAGATGCCGAGCTACAATTGAAACCTCGGAATCCTGGAGGATAACATGGGTCTCAAGGTCTCGATAAAGAGCTCAACAATGATGACTGTCGCTGTCGGATTTTTGCTCGCCACCAGCTTACAGGTCCTTGCCGCCGGCTCGGAAAGCGATGAAACGGCCCCGCCGCCGAAAAGCAAAACGACCACGGAATGCACTGGTGGCAAAGTCTGGGATAAGGACAAGAAAGAATGCGTGAAGCCGAACGAAAGCGGCTTCAACGACGACCAGCTTTTCCAGGCCGCACGCGAATTCGCCTATGCCGGCCAGTATGAGAATGCCATCACCGTTCTGAAACTTGCCAGGGACCAGAACGATCCCCGCATCCTCAATTATCTCGGCTATTCCAATCGCAAGGCCGGCCGCATGGAGCTCGGCATGAGCTACTATCGCAAGGCTCTGCAGCACGATGAGAACTACATTCTCGCGCGCTCCTATATGGGACAGGCGCTGCTCGAACAGGGCGACGTTCAAGGCGCGCGCGTGCAGCTCGTCGAAATCCGTGATCGTGGCGGCGAAAACACCTGGGCCTATCGCTCGCTGCTGCAATCACTCAAGGGGCATGTCGTTTATTGAGGAGTGATCCATGGCATCCCAGCGAGTCGCCAGCTCAGTGACAGGCAACCACGCGAGTGCTTTTGAAGACTTGCGAAGCGGCATAAAAATGGTTCATACCAACACAGGACGATCGTTCCGTTCGCATCGCCCTTTCCAAGGGAAAGGCCCAGATTTGCGGGAAGACGTCGTCGATGTCACAACCTCCAACACCTCTTTGGAACGACTATGCACACGCCGGTAGCAGCAGCCATCGATATCAGACGCGACCTGGTCGGGCTTCTTCCGAAGCTGCGCCGCTTCGCAGTGACTCTGACCGGCGACCTGACCGAAGCCGACGAACTCGTCCAAAGCATCTGTCAGCGCGGCATAGCCAAGTTCCATCTCTGGAACGGCACCGGCAAGCTGGAAAGCTGGCTCTATACGATGGCCCGGAATCAGTGGGTCGACGAAGCGCGGCGTCAAAAACTGCGCCCCGCTAAGGGCAGCGCCCTGGAGCAGGGCGAGCCCGCAGCCGGCCTGCATCCAAATCCTGTGGAAGCCGGAGAAGCCCATCGCTTGGTCACATCTTTGCCCGAAGGATTTGCCAGTGTCTTTCTGCTGGTCGATGTCGAAGGGCATAACTACAAGCAGGCGGCCGAGATTCTCGGCATTCCCTTGTCGGCATTGGCTTCACGGCTCTCCAGCGCCCGTCTCTACCTCGCCTCCCAAGGTCATAACCGTTCGTCTCGAAGGTTTTAAGCATTGCAGGACATGAAGAAAATGCCGCTCGAAATTCGCTTGTCCGCCTTTATGGACGGCGAAATGAGCCGTGACGAAAAGGAAGAGCTGGAAAAGCTGATCGCCTCCGATCCGGAGGCCCGGCGGATTCTCGATGAATTGAGACATGGCTCCAATGTCGGCCGCAAGGCACTCGACGAAGTTTTGAAGGAGCCGGTGCCATTGGCGCTCGTGCGGTCCATCAAGAGTGCTCAACCTCCGAAGACACGCGACCCCTCCTCTCCCCGCCTCGCGCGACCGTCATTCAAGCTTGCGCCGACGGGCCGGCAGTCGCTTGCGGCAGCCCTCATTTTGTTCGTGCTCGGCGGCGGTATCGGCTACCTTTTCGGCATGCAGCCAGCCCAAGTGCCTGCGACCCCCCCTCCCACCCCGGCAC
>NZ_JARWKZ010000060.1:0-29490 GCF_050577975.1 Rhizobium sp. BR 315
GGAAACGCGGAAACGCACGTAAACTGAATTCCACTTGCCGTATCGCTCATGCATATCGCGCCACGGACAACCGACCCGCAGCACGTGAAGCATCCCGTTCAAAAAGCACCGATTATCATGCAACGGGCGCGACTTGCGCCCGCGTTCCCTCGGTAAAAGTGGCTCGATGATCCGCCACTCTGCATCGCTCAAATCGCCACGTGCCAAAACTGCCTCCTAAAAGGTAGTCTTGAATCAGACCAAAGCTGATTTGTGAATCTGGAGGGTTCTGTGAGGTCCGGTCGCTTTGGATGCGGCAATTGCTGGTCGGACCTCATTGAAGCCGGGTTGAACGAAGGCGCGGGTTGTTTGGCACTATGGGGATTTCGCCGAAGCGGTGGATGTCGTTTGGCTGGGGCGAGCCCAGACGGAGCTCGGAGAGCGACTGAGAAGAAGGTTCTCGCCGCCAATTGAGATATCGCTGACGGTGTTTTTGGTTGGTCTGTGCCGAACGAGGCTTTGGAGATACTGCGTTTTGTGTTGCGCCGGCATGCTTGGCCAAAGCAATTCGCTCGCGGCCGTTCGATATGCCGACGCTGATCGTTGATGTGATGCCGTGCCTGATGGGGTCATGAGCTATCGTTCCATGCTGGCCGACAGGCTGGTTGACGCGGCTTCCAGGTGCCGAGGATGTTCATCCTTCCGCCGCAACAGGGACAGCGGTGCGCAAACGGTGGGGCCTCGACCGTATCCAGGTCTTCGACTGGCTCTTCCGGCTGTGGGACTTTGAGCAGATTGCGGCACGCCTCCAGCTTCTGTTGCCGATGGCCGTTGGCAAGCAGGCCATAGTGACGGATGCGATGGAAGCCGTCCGGGACAGTATGCAGCAGGAAGCGACGAATGAACTCGTGGGCATCGATCGTCATCAGCTTCTGCCTGCTACCCCTGCGATAATCCCTCCAACGGAATGTGACATGACCACCGTCCATGCGGACGAGGCGGGAATTGGAGATGGCGATGCGATGGGTATAGCGGCCGAGATAGGCCAGCACCTGTTGGGGTCCGGCAAAGGGCGGCTTGGCATAGACGATCCAATCGACGCGACGCGCTGCCTTGATCATGCAAGTGAATGCGGCTGGATGGGCCAGGTTCGCGATGCTGCCGAAGAACTGAAGTTCGCCTTCGTCATGCGCCTGCTTCAGGTATTGGAGAAACAGTCGCCGGAACAGGCGCGACAGCACCCGCACGGGCAGGAAGAAGTTCCTCCGACAAGCCACCCAGCGGGTTTGATCGAACGACAATCCGCCGCCCGGCACGATGCAGTGGATGTGTGGGTGATAATGGAGGTTCTGCCCCCAGGAATGCAGCACGGCGATAAAGCCGAGTTCAGCACCCAGATGTCTGGGGTCAGCGGCAAGTCTGCGGAGTGTCTCGGCGACGGCGCGAAACAGGATCGCATAGACTTTCTGCTTGTTCTGGAAGGCAATCTCGGCGATCGCTGGCGGCATGGTGAAGACGACGTGGAAATAGCCGACTGGCAGCAGGTCGGCCTGCCGGGCGGCAAGCCAATCGCGACTGGCCTGTCCCTGACACTTCGGGCAATGCCGGTTACGGCAGGAATTGTAGGCGATGCGGAGCGCCTCACAATCCTGGCATTGCTGGACATGGCCGCCCAGCCGAGCAGTCCGACACATCTCGACTGCACTCATCACCCGGCGCTCAAGTCGCCCGAGATGGGTGTCATGCGATTGGCGATATGCTTCCCCGTGGCGGCGAAAGATATCCGCCACCTCCAATCCCGCCGCCATGGCGGGATATGCTCAGCCTGGCGGCACCACCTCCAGCGTCAGCCGGTCGAGCGGGCTGGTCGTGGCACGGATGAGCGTGTTGGATACCTTCGTATAGCGCGCCGTGGTCGACAGATTGTTGTGGCCGAGCAGGACCTGGATGATGCGGATGTCGGTGCCGCTTTCCAGCAGATGTGTGGCAAAGCTGTGTCGCAGCGTGTGCACCGACACCCGCTTGTCGATCCCAGCGGCAAGCCGCGCCGAACGGCAAGCGGAATGCAGAACCTGGACATCGATGGGCTTGCTCTCGTCGCGTCCCGGAAACAACCAGACCTGCGGCCGCGCCAGCTTCCAATAGACCCGCAGGATATGAAGCAACTGTGCCGACAGCATCACGTTGCGGTCCTTGCCGCCTTTGCCATGCTCAATACGAATGACACCGCGCTCGCCGTCGATATTGCTGACCTTGAGACTGACCGTCTCGGTGGCGCGCAATCCAGCCGCATACGCCGTCGTCAGCGCCGTTCGGGTCTTCAGGCTTGGAACCGCTTCCAGAAACCGCACGATCTCATCGCCATTCAATATCGTCGGCAGCTTGGATGGCGTTCGTGCATAAGCAATGCGCTCCGGTATCTCCGCATGCCCAAGCGTGACGCCGAAGAAAAACCGAAGCGCGCAAACCGTCTGGTTCAAGGCCGGCCATGATAGGCCAGACGACACCAGATGCACCTGAAAGGCACGCACATCCTCCAGCCCCAGCCGATCTGGCGAGTGCCCGAAATAGCGCGAAAACTTCGTCACCGCATGCAAATACGATCGTTGCGTCGCCGGCGACAGATTGCGGATCGTCATGTCCTCGATCATCCGACGCCGCAGCGGGCTCATCTCACTCATCGTACTCTCCTGTTCAAAGGTTGGGCCAAACAGCCCATTCCTTCAAAACAGAGGCACACCATGCAAATCAGATGCCCCAAATGCCGCGCCAGCGGCTTCGTTCAACCCACTTTGTCAACATCGCCTAAATCGGTGGCGGGGGGAGAGCGAAAATGATGCATATGGAACACTAAGGTCACTCGGCAGGGCCCTGATATCGTTGCAATAGCCGCAAAGATCTGGCCGGCCGTAGTCCGCCTCAGCTCGGTGTGCCGGAGCGGCGGGCCTGTTTCTCTGCATATTTCTTGGCGCGCTCCATGAAGCGCTTGTTCATACGGTCCTCGGCCTCTTTCGAGCCGTCGTGAAAGGTGCCGAACCACTGGTCGAGCGGGATGACACCGTCGGCGTAATTGCACTCGAAGAATTTGTGGTGGAGATAATGATCATAGGCGTGGGTATCGATCCCAGCATCCTCACTGATCACGATCTTGTCGAAGCCGGCATGGCCCGGTGCTGGAGCGAGAGCAGCATGCGTCAGATGGAACAAGGCGTGGATCGGATTGGACGGTACGATCCAATGGATGAGAACGCCCGAAAAATACAAAAGATGCTCGACGGGGTGCATCGCAAGCCCTGACCAGGGGCCGGGGTTGACGTTGTTGTGATGCAGCTTGTGGACCGCGTGGTAGAGCGGCGGCCAGTGGATCAGACGATGCACGAGATAGAAATGCAGATCGCGGAATGCCGGGATCAGCAGCATAATGACAATGCAATAGATCGGGTGCTCGGCAAAATCGACGTAGGGAATGATGCCATTCGCAAAGGCCCAAAGTGTCAGCACCTCGAAGGCCGTCCAGAGGGGTATGGCGCTTGCGAAGGTCCAGATTACATTGTCGACGGTCTGGTTGCCGAAGAGGAAGGCAGAGTTATCCTTCGACGGCCACTTGCTATTGTATTTGAAGCTCGTGCCCTGCTTCTTCTGCATATAAAGGCGCAGGTGAAAGGCGCCGAAGAACAGGAAAACCAAGGTGGCATTGCGCAGGAGAAGATAGGCGATCCAGCCCGGCGCCAGTGTTTTCATCGTCTCCATGGAGGGCGTCGCATAGAGCCACAACAACGTCGCGACAACGGCGTAGACGACATTCCAGGGCATCAGGTAGCCGGGATAGCCGAAGAACCATTTCAGGAATGCGATCGGTTTGGCCGGCCAGATGAAGACAGGCGGATATTGCAGAAGCTTGTTGGGTTTCCAGTCCCCGCGCTTGTCGCGCGTGCCGTATAGCGTGTCGTCCATGAGGTGCCTCCCAGTTGGCGGAACTATGCGGTCAGTGTCAGCGGCGTCGGCTGGAAACGACAGCATTGATTTGATGAAATTTGCTCACGGCGGCGGAAAGTGCGCCAGCCTGAAGTCGGGGGCGAGAAGGAGAGACCGGAGGCCACTCCTTCCCGTGCATCGCCAGCCGTGCTCCTCGTTGCCGGCGCTTGCCTCTTCAGTTGAGGCTTTCGAACTGAACCATGTTGTCCTTCGTCACCAGCTTGAAGGGGATCCAGACTTCCCTGTCGATTTGCTCGCCCTTGATCGCCTTCACCGCTGTATCGATGGCGCCACGGCCTTGCGCCTTGGCGTCCTGGAATACGGTTACCTTGAGATCGCCTGATTTCATTGCCTGCAGCGCATCCGGCGTCGCATCGATACCTGCAACGATCGTCTTGTCGGTCGAGCCGCCGGCGTTCTTGATCGCGGAAATAGCGCCCAGCGCCATCTCGTCGTTATTGGCGATGACGGCATTGAATGTCAGGCCGGAGGTCAGCCAGTTCGAAACGAGATCGGCGCCATCGACACGGCTCCAATTGCCCACCTGCTCGCGCACCACCTTGATGCCGCTGCATTCGCTTGATTTCAGTACGTCATGCACGTCCCGCGTTCTCTGGCGCGCGGCCTGGCTGCTGAGGTCGCCGACCATGACGACGACATCGCCCTTGCCGCCGAGCATGCGACAGACTTCCTTGGTCTGGAGCGTGCCGGATTCGGTTTCATTCGATCCGACGAAGGCCTGCTTCTTTGCGAGCGTCGTCAGGTCGGTCGGCTGGATGTTGACGTAGATCAGCGGAATGCCGGCCTCTTCTGCTATCTTGCTCATGGCCGGCGTGCCGTCTGAATCCACCGGATCGACAATAATGGCCGAGACGCCGCCGGCTGCGAAGTTGCGCACCTGATCGAGCTGCTTGTTGACGTCGTTGGCGGCGTCCACCACCTGCAGGTCGAGGCTCTTGGTCTTGGCATAGTCCTGCATGCCATTGGCGATCAAGGTCTGGAAATTGGTCGTGAGGTAGCCCATAGAGACGCCGATCCGATCGGCGGCATGAGCTTGTGACGACAGCACGAGAGCGAGCGCGCTTGCACTCAAAAACTTGAACATGTTTTCCTCCCAGGAAACTGCGGCCCAAGTGACCGCTAGGCAAGAGTTAACGATGGAGCCGGTCGGCGTCCGAGAGTATTTTGATGAAAAACCATCACGCCGCTGGCTCTCGGCCAAGCGAATACATCCGCTTTGCAATGAAACGCGGCCATGATCAAAACCCATCATCGCGCTGACTGGCAAAGCCATCGAATTCATGATCTGAGCAGCTTACTGGTACGGGAGGAACTATGCAGGATTTGCTCATATTCCAGTCGCTTTGGTCCATGGAGCGACGCAGCGCACGATTTCCGGAGCTTTCTCTGGAGGAGAATATCGAAAAGATCGCCGCCGCCGGTTTCGATGGCATCAGCACCCATTGGTATGATCGCAATCTCGTTGCTCGTATTGCAGGCCTCCTCAAGCAGCATGGTCTGCAGGCGGAGGGGCAATGCTTCCCAAAGACCGTCGACGATCTAAAGCCCGCGCTAGAGGTCGCCGCCGAATACAATGTCCATCATATCTGTCTCCAGCCCGACGTGCGGTTGCGGCGGCTTGAAGATTGCATTCCCCTGCTGGAAGGCTGGCAACGGCTGGCGGAAGAGGCCGGCATCGACGTCTGGATCGAGACGCATCGCGACCGGATGACGACGGATCTGTTCTTCACGCTCGACCTGCTCGATCGGCTGCCGGACCTGCAGCTGCTGGGCGACATCTCCCATTTCCTGGTCGGCCGGGAATTCGCCTGGCCCGTATCCGACGAAAATCACGCCCTTATTCATCGGATACTGGATAGTTCCTGGGCCTTTCACGGCCGCGTTGCTTCCCGTGAGCAGGTCCAGATCGAGATTTCCTTTCCGCATCACAGGCCTTGGGTCGATCTTTTCCTCGGCTGGTGGGACTATGGCTTCAGGAGCTGGCGCAAACGCGCGGCCAAGGACGCGACGCTTGCCTTCACCTGCGAGTTGGGACCGAAACCCTATGCCATCACCGGAAGGGACGGCGAAGACACCACCGATCGGTGGGAAGAATCCCTGCTTATGAGGCAGGAAATACGTGATTTGTGGGCAAAGACGTCAAGCTAGCAAATCAAACGAAATATCAGCGATAGACTACTGATTCTGGAGGGATTTCCATGGACGTAAGAGCAGCCGTAGCGGTGCAGGCCGGCAAGCCGCTTGAGGTGATGACGGTTCAGCTTGAGGGGCCAAGAGCCGGCGAAGTGCTGATCGAGGTCAAGGCGACCGGCATCTGCCATACCGACGATTTCACCCTGTCGGGGGCCGACCCCGAAGGCCTGTTCCCGGCCATCCTCGGCCATGAGGGTGCGGGTATCGTCGTCGATGTCGGACCGGGGGTGACSTCGGTGAAGAARGGCGATCACGTCATCCCGCTCTATACGCCCGAATGCCGCGAATGCCCGTCGTGCCTCAGCCGCAAGACCAATCTGTGCACGGCGATCCGCTCGACCCAGGGTCAGGGCCTRATGCCGGACGGCACCTCGCGCTTCTCGATCGGCAAGGACAAGATCCATCACTATATGGGCTGCTCGACCTTCGCCAATTACACCGTGCTGCCGGAGATTGCCGTTGCCAAGGTCAACCCGGACGCTCCTTTCGACAAGATCTGCTATATCGGCTGCGGCGTCACCACCGGCATCGGTGCGGTCATCAACACCGCCAAGGTGGAGATGGGCGCAACGGCGATCGTCTTCGGTCTCGGCGGCATCGGCCTCAACGTCATCCAGGGCCTACGGCTTGCCGGCGCCGACATGATCATCGGCGTCGATCTCAACAACGACAAGAAGGAATGGGGCGAGCGCTTCGGCATGACGCATTTCGTCAATCCAAAGGAGGTCGGCGACGACATCGTTCCCTATCTCGTCAACATGACGAAGCGCGGAGCCGACCAGATCGGCGGGGCGGACTATACCTTCGACTGCACCGGCAACACCAAGGTGATGCGCCAGGCACTGGAAGCAAGCCATCGCGGCTGGGGCAAGTCGGTGGTCATCGGCGTTGCCGGCGCCGGCCAGGAGATCTCGACGCGTCCGTTCCAGCTGGTGACGGGCCGCTCGTGGATGGGGACGGCCTTCGGCGGCGCGCGTGGTCGCACCGATGTGCCGAAGATCGTCGACTGGTACATGGAGGGCAAGATCCAGATCGATCCGATGATCACCCACACCATGCCGCTCGAAGACATCAACAAGGGCTTTGAACTCATGCACTCCGGAAAGAGTGTCAGGGGTGTCGTCATCTACTGACGGGGTCGGCAAGCTAGTCGGAAATTTATTGGCAATCCGAGCGACGGATATGCCGATGACCATCGTTCAAGAATCACGCCGATCTCGGGATGAGGTCGGCGGCTTGAACAGAATGGCCTTCAGGCAAAAGGATATGCCCATGACCCGCAAGCTGCTAAGTGTGACCGCCGCCGCTCTCTTCGCCCTGTCCTCGGCGACTGTGGTTTTTGCACAGACGACCACACCTGCGACCACCGCAACGCAGGCTCCCGTCACCGCCCCATCCGCTTCGGCACCATCTTCGGCCATGCCGTCGAAGGATGAAATCAAAACGGCGCGGCAGGCCTGCCGACAGGATGCGACCGGACAGGGCCTCAAGGGTCAGGCACGCAGGGATTCGGTCAAGAGCTGCCTTCAGCAGAAGTACCCGGTCCTGGCGAAGCGCAAGACCTGTCACGATCAAGGCACGGCCAAGGGTCTGGAAAAGAAAGCGCTGCGCGACTTCGTCAAGCAGTGCATCGCTGCTGGCTAAGCTGCGGCGAACCTCTGCTCGGATTTCCATCCGCCACCAAAATATGGTCCGTCAATATCGGGCGGACCATGGCATCCCAGGCAAGAGCCAGTTCTTCCACAGCGCACCCTTTTCTAGAAGACGATCGTCCTTATCTCTTTGTCAGGGCAATATGTTTCGGGGCGCACAGTGTTTTTTCACAGGGACCAGCTTTCATTCGGTATCGTCTTGCCGGCTCAGACGAGAACGCTTGCCGATGTGCAATTCGATGTTCAGCTCGGCATCGCTGGCCATGCCGACAGATTAGGCTTCGATGCATTGTGGGTGAGGGATGTTCCCCTCAACAGCGAGAGCTATCCCGACCCGATCGGACATGCGGATCCATGGGTTTTCCTCGGAGCGCTGGCGACCGCCACTTCCAATATCCGCCTGGCGACGGGCGCAATCGTCCTGCCGTTGCGGCATCCTCTTCATATTGCCAAGGCTTCGCTTTCTGTCGCGGCCCTCTCCAAGGGACGGTTTGTTCTGGGGCTCGGCTCCGGCGACCGGCCCAGCGAATATGAAATGTTCGGCAGAGACGTTGAAAGCCGCAAGGCTCTTTTCCAGACCCATTGGGAGCGCCTTGCCGCAGCGCTGCGCCCCGATCAAGCCGTCATCAATGAAGATGGCCAAGTTCGGGGCGATTTCGCCATAAGGCCGAGCTTGCAGGGGACGAGCATCCCGATGGTGGCGGTAGGTTCGTCGGCACAATCGCTTGAATGGATCGCGCGAAACGCGGCGGGATGGATGACATATTATCGTTCGCTGTCCGTGCAGAAAGATCGGTTGACGCTCTGGCGCAACGCGCAAACGAAGGTCACGACCGAGTTTCGTGGTTTCGGCCAGTCCATGGTTCTGGAACTGCTCGACAAACCCGATGCGACATATGAGGAGATCAATCTTGGAGGCAGGACAGGTAGACGAGGGCTGATCGATACACTGTCGGCCATGCGCGAGGCCGGCATTCAGCATGTCGCATTCAACCTGATTTCGGAAGGCAGACCGGCCACCGAGGTTATGGATGAAATCGCCGCAGGTATCATGCCGGCGCTGCGCTAGGCGACTGCATTGTCAACCCGGCTGCTGCAGATTCGGCAATGTCGTAGTCCGCGAGAGACGCAAGTTACCATCGCCAGATAGCATAAAGATAGTTTCATTTTAAAACTACGAAGGGCGAAAATTCGCCCGGCTCACCGTTTCAGATCTATAACTCAGTCGAAGCGCCGTTAGGACTGACGGATGAAGTCCGAGATCAAGCTGGCGACTGTATTTGGGGCGTCCTCAAAACAGTAGTGCCCAACGCCGGGCAGGCGGATGGTCTGGGCGGCCGGGAAGATGGCCGCAAACAGCGGTAGGAAATGCTCGGCGCCAAGCGTGCGGTCCGCGTCTCCCCAGATTGCCAAGGCGGGTTTGGTGCGGATCGCCTGGTTGGCCGCGGCATCGGGCGTCTCGAAGCTATGGGCGCCGGTGGCAAAGCCCTTTGCCCAGCCGATCGCACCAACGCAGTCTGCTGGATCCGCGAAGGGCGCGCTATAGGCGGAAATCCAGCCATCGTTGATGATGGCATTGTTCTCGAAGCCGTTGAGCTTGAGCGTGCTCAGGATATTGAAGCCAAGCTGTCCAAGCACCGCCTCGAGACTGCCTTTCGCATCCGCTTGCATGATCCATTGGAACCAGGGCGAGGTGCTGGCATTTGCCAGGACCCTGTCGAGAAGATCTGCTTGGCCGAACGGCGTTGGTGCATTGGCTGAGATCACCCGCCGAATCCGGCCTGGATGCCGGGCAGCAAGCCCCATGCCGACCGGGCCGCCGAAATCGTGCATGACGAGCGTAATTTCGTTCAGATCGAGCGCGAGCACGAAGCGCTCCAGGTTGTCGATGTGATCCTGAAGCCAGTAGCTACGGTCTTGCGGCGTTTCGCTCCTGCCGAAGCCCATATGGTCCGGCACGATCACCCGATGTGTCTGGCTGAGGACAGGAATCAGGTGGCGGAACAGATAGCCCCAGGTGGGTTCGCCATGCAGGCATAGCACGACCCCACCGTCTCGCGGTCCTTCATCGACATAGTGCATCCGAAAACCGGGTGCGTGGGTGTAGTGCGGCGCGAATGGAAACGTGCCGCCGAAAGTGGCGTCGGATGTGTTCATGGGAGAGAGTTCTTTCGCTGAGGGGCGGCTGCGCGCGATGGTCGTCACGCAGCTCGCTGTGAGGCTAAGCGTTGGGTTTTCGGCGTGTTTCTAAAGCGTCGCCGCAAACCGCTTGATATGGGCTGCAATCGCCTCCGCCTGCTCCTCAAGCGCGAAGTGGCCGGTGTCGAGGAGGTTGAAATCGGCTTTCGGCAAGTCTCTTTGATAGGGGTAGGCGCCAGAGGGCGGGAAGATGCTGTCGTTTTGGCCCCAAACGATCAGCGCCGGCGGCTGATGCTTGCGGAAGTAGCCTTGCCATTCCGGATAGAGATCCGGATTGGTCCGATAATCAAAGATGAGATCGAGCATGATCTCCTTGTTGCCGGGGCGGTCCAGGAGAGCTTTTTGCAGCACCCAGCTGTCAGGGCTTATGTTCGAGATGTCTTTGACGCCGTGGGTGTAGTTCCACTTCAGCGCCTCATCCGAGGTGGCTTCCTCGCGAATTTTCCGGAAATTTTCCGGCGAGGGATCGCGCCATAGCGTCCTGGGCAGTTCCCAAAAGCTGTCTGGCAAACCTTCCTCGTAGGCATTGGCATTTTGGACGATCAGAAACGAGACCTTCTCGGGGTGCCGCGTGGCGAGGCGATATCCGACCGGACCGCCGAAGTCCTGCATGTAGATCGCGTATTTCCCGAGGCCGATCCTGTCGGTGAATTTCTCCATCACGTCAGCCAGGTGGTCGAAGGTGTAGGAGAACTCGTCGCGGGATGGCGCCGAGCTGTAACCGAAGCCCGGATAGTCGGGAGCAATGAGATGAAACTGATCGGCCAGGCGATCGATCAGCTCGCGGAACATGAAAGAGGATGCGGGAAAACCGTGCAGGAGCAGGATTGCAGGGCGATTGGCGTCGCCTGCCTCCCGATAGAAGATTTCGACCCCGTCAACGTCGATGCGGCGATACTGCGTCATGGGAACTCCTCCATTATTCCAGCTATGTGGCTGCAAGCAGGTGTGGTTGCAGATTAAAACCACAAGCCGTGTATCACTTGAGGTTTTAGTTTGCAACCTCTATATTTTTGAGGGGTGGATCGCGTTGATCACTCCGGACGTCGATGAATAGAGTGCGAGCCGAAGGCGATGGCAAAGAGAATTAGTCATAAGGATTCGATATGCGGCGTCGCGAGGCCGCTTGATGCCATTGGCGATTGGTGGTCTTTGCTGATCGTCCGCGACGCCTTCAACGGCCTGCGGCGCTTCGGAGAGTTTCAGAAGAGCCTGGGTCTTGCGAAGAACATTCTTTCAGCCCGGCTACGCAATCTCGTGGACTACGGCATCATGGATGTAGCGCCTGCATCGGATGGCAGCCCCTATCAGGAATATGTGCTTACGGAGAAGGGGCGAGGCCTATTTCCGCTTCTTGTCGCCCTTCGGCAATGGGGCGAAGATTTCTTCTTCGAACCCGGCGAGAAGCATGTGCTTCTGGTCGATCGCAAGGTTGGTATGCCGGTGCGAAAGCTGGAGCTTCGCTCGCAGGACGGCCGGGTGTTGGGACCGGAGGACACCGTCGTGACATGGGTACCAGAAGCAGGTGACGTGAAGCCCGCGCCGTAAGAACGGCGCTCGAGGATTGCCGCGATGTCGCAGCCCGCGAGATCAACGCGTTTGCGTCATGACTGGCATGGAATCACGCTATTCCCATTGGACGGGCGGGAAACAGATGTTCGGCCATCAGGTCGATGAAGGCGCTGACCTTCAGCAAAATCTATGAGGTCGACGGACACAATATGCGGAATGGGATCGCATTGTTCCCAAGTCGACCACTCGCCCAGAATCGTTGTCGGCTCGCCGCCGGAGAATGCCGCTTCTTAAGCTCCGATCAGTTTCTTGCTCTACGCAAGGTTTCCGAAGGGCTTTTTGTATGGGCAGCCGACAGCACTCGATCCCAGCCGCGCGCCGGAAGGTGCCGCGATCCTATGGCTGCAATTGCCCGATACGCCCCGTTTCATCAAGGGCGATGCCGCTGGCGAAATCGAGTGCCCCGCCGATGGCCGCTGGACAGAGATATTGCGCGAAGCCTTTGCCGACCGCATCGAGGCCATGCTGCGCCGTCACATCGAGAATTTCGACGAAGCCTTGCTTTCACGACGCTGCTATTCCCCCCCGCGATCTGGAGGTCCTGAATGTCAATCTCGTCGGCGGCGACCCCTATGGCGGCTTCTGCGGGCTCGACCAATTCTTCCTCTGGCGCCCGTTCAAGACCTCGATCAATCACAAGACCCATGTGCCCGGCCTGTATCACATCGGCGCATCGAGCCACCCCGGACCTGGCTTGGCGGGAGGATCAGGTTTCCTGCTGGCGTCGTCACTGAAATAGACGGCGGCTGTTCGCGCGAGAAGAATTGACGGCGGTGTCGGCTTCATCTCGCTTCAGCGACGATCTAAAGTCGAGGCCTGGAGTCCGATAATCGACTGAGCATCGGCCAAAGCTCACTTCCCAAGATCCTTGTATTGCGACGGCGCTCTCTTTCGCCCCGCACCTCGACTGCGCGAACTTCCTTTGATGGATTTAATGCAAGGGTAGAGCGTTTCGCAATGAGCCTGCCCATCCGGGCAGGTTCGCTAAGTCTGCGGCAAATGCTAATATTCTAAATACCGGCTCGGGCACCACCTACGAGCCGGATTGCGCAGCGTCCGGCGACGATAGCCATGCCCCAATCATTGTCGTCGGACACGCGCCCTTTTTCTCAGCAAGCCAATGTGCTCTTTGCTGCGGCCGACGGGTCGTGATCTTGATCCTCCTGCTCCCGCCGCCCTTCTTCTCCTGCATGCCCGTTGGTTTGAGCAAATGAAGGCTGCCAGTTCAGTTTCATAGCGCGCATCGAGCGTCGCCTCCGGGCGCTCAGCACCAAGACATTACGTGAGCCTTGCAAAAGCAGCATGCCTCGCTTGCAGGCATGTGCATTTTATTTAGGCGGGTAAATGCATATCTAGCGGTCAGACACAAAGGAGACAGAGATGAGAGTTATCGAGAAGATTAAACGTTTTTCCGCAGTCCGCAAAGCAATCCGTGAGCTTTCCGCATTGGACGACCATGCGCTCGCCGATCTTGGCATTTCCCGTTCGCATATCGCTTATGCGGTCAACGGAACCCGTGGCATCTAAGCGTTATCCGGACGCTTTTCCTGCCGGCTGATCGAACTGAGCGAACCGTGAAGCGGATTGGGATGGAAACATCCCGTTGTTGCCGCCGGCTCGCTGAGAACTAGCTTTCCAGAAGCACAGCGGAGGTTTCTGGAGTTTCCAGGCGGCTTTAATGCCGCCTTTTGACTTTGCCCCGTGCAGTTTATCTCAACGGCGAAGACATGCTCCGAACCAGCATCCCCGCAATGAGCCGGCCCTGGTAGTTTACCGCACACGCTGGCCTCGCGAGACGTCGCCGCAAGGGTTTATCCGATGCAGTCTCGGCACGGCTGGCTTCGGTATCTCAATCGCCAATTCCGGCCTCTATAGCGATAGTCCGCCAGACTGCTGTGTCGCATCGGATAACGATACCATCAACATTGCCAATGACGCCGTCTCTTAGACAAGGATAGGCAGGCCAGTGCGAAGCCGGCCAATCAGGGCGAATGATATGTCGTTGCCCATTGCAGAGAGTTTAGTTTGGCGCTCCTATTCGCGCGGCAGGACACCGCGCAAAACCGTTTCGGCGATCGTCTGGGCCGCCATTTCATAGTCCTCGACTTTCAACCGGGACTTTTTCAAGCCATCGGCGGCAATCGGTTCGAACTCGGCGTAGAACTGCGTTGACGCCCAGAGCATGATGAACAGGTGTCGGGGATCGACTGGCAGGATTTTGCCTTCGGCAATCCAGCCCTCGATCACGGCGACATGCTTATCAGTGACGTCGCGAATATGCTGGCGATCCTTCTTCTTCAGAAAGCGAGCACCCTGGATGATTTCGCTGGCAAAGAGCCGGGTCTCGGCGATGTTCTTGCGGGTATAATCGAGCTTGGCGCGAATGTAGAGGCGAAAGGCATCGGCCGGCTCGCGATCGGCGGTGATGAATTTCAGTGCGTTGTCCCATCCGTCGAGCAGGTGAGCGATGATCGCTGTGTAGATCTGCTCCTTCGACGAAAAGTAGTAATAGACGTTTGCCTTCGGCAAGCCGGAGGCTTCCGCGATTTCTGCAATCCGGGTGCCGTCATAGCCCTTGCGCGAAAAGATCTCGATTCCAGCCTTGATGATCAGCCGAATGTTGCGCTCGCGGATTTTTTCGTCCGGTTCATTGTGTTCGCGTGGCATGCCCGCTCCGTCTTCCAATTTCCCATGCTTTGGACCGGCACTTGCAAATGGCAACAGCACACATTCGCCAAAGCCCGCTTTTCCACTGAAAAGCAAGGGCTGGCACCAATCCAAAAAGTTGACGATGTGATCAGGAAAAACTGACCAAGTCGTCATTTTTTTACTTTTAATAAGTTGACACTTTGGTCAGGTTTTGTCTAGTCTTCATCCAGCAAGCGAAGACGCGGGGGACGATTTCGTGCCAATGACTTTAAAAGATGCGATGGCGGAAGCGTTTGCCGGCTGGGAAGGGGATCTGCCGCCCGACTGGCGCGCCGCCTTGGGTAGTGTTGGCGATGATTTCAGCCGTATCGACGCGGATCTGGAATTCGAGGCCTGGGAGCCGATATTTCCGGTGCGCCGCGGACGCCATTTTCCCGGTCAACCCAAGGGTGCGCATGCGCTCGCAGCCTTCGACGGGATCGCGCCACAGGAAGTCCGTTGTATGATCCTCGGCCAGGATCCTTATCCAGAGCCGGGTTTTGCCACTGGTCGCGCGTTCGAGGCGGGCAATCTCGCGTCATGGAACGAGCTCGACAAAATGTTCTCGAAGAGCATCCGTGCCTATATGCAACTCATCGCCGCAGCGCGGACCGGTAATCAGAACCTTTCCGAAAGCTTCGAGCGCTGGCCGGACGTCCGACAGATGCTTTGCGATCCGGATTGCGGTTTCGAGGGGCCAAGCGCGATCGGTGACCGTTGGGTTCGTCAGGGCGTGCTTCTGCTCAATGCTTCGCTGACGCTTTCGCGTTTCAAGGTCGACGTAGATCCGCATCAGGCGAGGGGACATCTGCCTTTTTGGCGACCGCTGATGCTCAAAGTGATCGCCACCTTGCGTGAGCGCGATCAGCCGATCGTCTTCATAGGCTTTGGCGATGCCGCGGCTGACATCCTTGCGGAAGCCGGCCTCAGCGAATGCGTATCCGGCAACTGTGCCTTGATTTTACGCGATCATCCCGCTTTTGCCGAGCATGTACTCGGTCGGGAAAATCCATTTCTTCTTTGCAATTCCTATCTTGAGGCGAGGGGCGCAAGCCCCGTCGCATGGTAAGCCATGACAATTTCGTCGGAATACGACTACATCATCGTTGGTGCCGGCTCCGCCGGCTGCGTGCTTGCGAACCGCCTGTCGAAAGACCCGAAGACCCGCGTGCTGTTACTTGAAGCAGGCGGCAAGGATCGCAATCCGCTGTTTCGCCTGCCTATGCTGATGGGCAAACTGTTTCACTCGGGCATCTACAATTGGCATTATCACACAGAGCCGGAGCCCTCTCTCAATAACCGTTCGCTCTATTGGCCACGCGGCAAGGTTCTCGGCGGCACCTCCACGATCAACGGCATGATCTATGTCCGCGGCAATCGGCACGACTATGATCGATGGTCGCAGTTCGGCCTGCCTGGCTGGTCCTATGACGAAGTCTTGCCCGCCTTTCGCCGTTCGGAATTCCATGTGCAGCGTAACGGACAGTTTCATGGGGACGGAGGCGAACTGACGGTCTGCCGTGCGCGCGGTCACAACCCATTGATGGATGTGTTTTGCGAGGCGGGGCAACAGGCCGGTTATCCCTTGAATGACGATTTCAATGGCGAGACGCAGGAAGGTTTCGGCCGCTACGATTTCACCATTCGAAAAGGCAAGCGCTGGTCCACGTCCTGGGCTTTCCTTCGCCCTGCGATGCACCGCGCCAACCTCACGGTGATCACGGGTGCTGAGACCACACGCCTGCTGATCGAGAATGGTAGAGCAACCGGCGTCGAGTATATTAAAGCCGGAAATGTGTCGGTGGCGCGCTCCGCGGGCGAAATCGTGCTCTCTGCCGGGGTTGTCAATACGCCCAAGGCACTGCTGCTATCGGGTATTGGTCCGGCCGACGAACTGAAGGCAATTGGAATCAAGCCGCTTCTCGATCTACCAGGGGTCGGCAAGAATCTTCAGGATCATGTCGATTGCGTTATGAGTTGGGAGTGCCGTCAACCCATAACCCTGTTCGGCGATTTACGCGCCGACAAGCTGATCCCCGCCGTCGCACAGGGAATGCTGTTCGGCGAAGGTATCACCACGACCTTTCCCTATGAGGCCGGCGCATTCGTCCGCTCCAATGATGGATTGGTCGCGCCCGACATCCAGCTCCACTTCATGCCGGCGCTGGAAAAGACTGCCAATCTGCATTTTCCCAATCCGTTCCGTAAAAAGCAACGTGTCGAAGCCAATCATGGCTTCACCATTCGCGTCGGGCCGGTCAATCCGGTCAGCCGGGGCGAGATCACGCTGCGATCCACCAATCCCACCGACAAGCCGAAGATCCTCGCAAACTACCTGCGTGACGATTTCGACGTCCGGACCATGATCGACGCCATTCGATTGACGCGCGATATCGTTGGCCAGAAGGCTTTCGATGGTTATCGCGGACTTGAGCTGGCGCCTGGGCCAACGGCGAAAAGCGATGCTGATCTGACCACGTGGCTGCGCGCTACTGCCATGACCACCTTCCACCCCGTCGGCACGGCCAAGATGGGCAACGACCCAATGGCCGTTGTCGATGCAGAGCTCAAGGTGCACGGCATCGATGGCCTACGAGTGGCCGATGCCTCGATAATGCCGATCATCTCCAGCGGCAACACCAATGCCCCAGCCATCATGATCGGCGAAAAATGCGCCGAATTCATCCTGAACGCTTGAAGGAAGCAAAAGAATGATCCTCGAACACCGCACCTATACCTTCAAACCGGGCACGGTCGACAAATGGATGAAGAAGTACGAAGCCGAGGGCCTGCCGATCCAGAAGCGGCATCTCAACCGGTTCGTCGGGCTGTACGTTTCGGAGATCGGGGTGCTGCACACCACCGTGCTGATGTGGGCCTATGACAGCCTTGCCGACCGCGAGGCACGTCGCCAGGCCATGTATGCCGATCCGGAATGGCAATCCTTCATTGCAGGCGTCTGGGCGCTTGATGCCATCCAGAAGCAGGATGTCATGATCATGAATCCGGCGCCCTATTCGCCGCTCGCCTAGGAAAATTTAGTAGCGCGACTTTAAACAACTAAAAGAGAGGGAACTGCACATATGAAAAACACCAAAATTGACAATGATCTTTCCCGCGGGTTCGATCGCCGTACTTTCCTCCAGCTCGGCGCCGGCGCGGCAGCGTTCAGCCTGGCCACCGGGCTACTGCCGGAAGCGGCGCGGGCAGCCGGCGGTCTGGTTGCGCTGGTTCATACGCAGGCGGCCGGAGACAACGGCCCGGTCGATGCGATGATTGCGAAGCTCAAGCAGCTGTCCACGGAGCAGGGTTTTACCTATCGCGCCGTCTACGCACAGGATCCCGCAACCTACGAGACCGTGTTCCGCACGCTCGGAGATGCCGGCGCATCCATTATCGTCTCGACCTTCAATGAGGTTGCGGAACCATTCAAGGCGCTTGCCCCTTCCTATCCCAACACCAAATGGATTCAGCTGTTTGCCGACCCCTTTGAGCCGGCCATCCCGAACGTCGTCACGGTTTCCTATGACTATTATCTCGGCTGCTACCTTTCCGGCGTTTTCGCCGCGAAGATGTCGAAGACCGGCAAGATCGGCTTCATCGGCGGCGTCTCTATTCCGCCGCTCAACGCAGACTTCAACGCGCTGAAAGCCGGTGTCCATTCGGTCAATCCGAATGCCACGGTGACAGCTGCTTTCGCGGGGTCGTTCCAGGATCCGGCCAAGGGTCAGGAAATTGCGACGCAAATGTTTAACGATGGCATCGACTATATACAGACCGATGCGGCAGCCACCGATGGCGGCATCATTTCTGCGGCCAACGAGAAGGAAGGCCGCATGGTTAGTTGCCTGTCGCCGGCACAATTCGCGCTTGGCCCGAAATCGGTGATTTCGATCGTCGGCCTGGATTACGGCGTGTCGCTTTACAACGAGGTCGGCAAAGCGCTGGGAACCGGATGGAAAGGTGGCACCCACGAACATACCGGCCTTGGAACCGATGTCATCAACTTCATTCCCTCGCCATTGTTTGCCGAGCATGGGCCGGCTGCGCTGACCGCGACGGCAAAGGAAGCCTTGAAGGATGTCGACAAGGTGCGTGCCGGCATTCTCGGCGGTTCCGTTAAGGTCGACTTCAATACAACCCTATAGGCGCTGCGTTAGCCGGCCGCACGAGGGCGGCCGGTAGGGTATCTGAGGTCCCGGCGGCAGCGTCGGGACCGTTGAATCATGTCGGAAAGCTCTTCATGTCCAATCATTCCCCGCCTGCACTCGCATGCCGCGACGTGACCGTTCGCTATGGCGATGTCACGGCGCTCTCGGAAGTTTCGATCGAATTCGAAGCCGGCCTCATTCATGCCGTTCTTGGCCAGAATGGAGCGGGCAAAACGACATTTGCCCGCGTTGCGTCCGGTCTCGTGCAGCCGACAACGGGGAGGGTGGAGATCGGAGGACAAGCGATCCGCACCGGCCATGTGCGTGACAGCCGCGAGGCGGGTGTCGAGCTTGTTCATCAGAGCTTCGCCTTGCCGCCGTCATTCACCGTAGCTGAGGTGATGGAATTCGGTGCACCGGGCCATGGCGGTTTCTACTCGCGCAAGGCACTGGCGGAGAAGTGGCGTCCGCATTTACAGAGCCTCGATATCCAGGTCGATCTTTCGCGGCGCATCCGCGATCTGCCGGTCGAAACTCAGCAGAGCATCGAAATCGCTCGTGCGCTCGTCACCGATGCGAAGGTATTGATCCTCGACGAGCCGACGGCAGTTCTCTCTCCTGCTGGCATCGACATGCTTTTCGCCCGAGTGCAGCGGTTGAAGGACCGCGGCGTTACTGTCATTCTCATTCTTCACAAGATCCGCGAAGTACTGGGCATCGCAGACACCATCAGCGTGTTGCGCGGCGGCCGGCGGGTGGAAGGCCCGGTACCGAAAGCAGATCTCTCGGCCGAGCGCCTTACGGCACTGATTGTCGGCGACGCGGTCCGATCACAAAGTGCAAAGGACAGGGATGCGCTGCTTGGTATTGAGCAACCGCATGGCAAACTGCCTTTCAAGCATTCCGTTAATGCAGCGCAGGCACCGGCATTGACGCTGAAATCGGTCTCTACCGTCTCGGACGACGAAGGCGCGCCGCTTGAGAATGTCAGCCTGTCCGTACGGCCCGGAGAAATCGTCGGCATTGCCGGTGTCGAGGGCAACGGGCAGAAGACATTGGTTCGCGCCATCGCCAACCTGGCGGCACTTTCGTCCGGCACGATCACGCTTTCCGGGCAGGATGTCACGACAAAGACAGTAGCCGCTCGCCGCAACGCCGGGCTGCGTATCATTCCGTTCGAGCGCAATGTCGAGGGCCTCAGCCTGACCAGCTCCTTGTGGGAAAACTGGAGCGCGCGCGAATTGCTCCAGGGTTCCCTGCTGCAATTCGTCAACCCCGCGCGTATCCGAAAGCTTTGCGATCGTTCCCTGAAAAGCTGGGGTGTCCATTATCATGTCTCCTCGCAACCCGCCGGCTCTCTGTCGGGCGGGAACGCTCAGAAGGTTATTCTGGCCCGTGAAATCGATGCGGATGCCAAGCTCATCATCGCCGCTCAGCCGACACGCGGACTCGATATCGGCGCCACCGCCTTTGTTTGGAAGTCCCTGCGAGCGGCGCGCGACAGGGGAGCGGCGATCCTGTTGATCTCTTCGGATCTGGACGAACTTTTCGATATTTCCGACCGCGTGTTGGTCATGCTGTCTGGCCGCGTCGCCGGTGAGTTCGTCGAACCATACGATATCCACTCGGTCGGTGCGGCTATGGTCGGGGCAACATCGGCGAGAAAGGAAGCTTGACGATGAAAAGCAGGATTGTCGTCATTCTCCGCAGCCTGATCTTCGTGGCCCTCTCGCTGATCCTCTGCGCCGTGATTTTCCAGTTTGCCGGCTACAATGCACCACAGATGCTGGTTGCTGTCGCAGATGGCGCATTTCTGCGTCCGGGCGCCGTCGAGCAAAGTCTGAGATGGGCGTTGCCCTTGTTCATCACGGCTGTCGGCGTCAGCATTTCCTTCCGTGCCGGTTTTTTCAATATCGGCGCGCAGGGGCAGTTCTATGTCGGCGCGATCGCTGCCGCCTTTGCGGCAGAAGCCTTGCGTGGCGGTCCTGCGCTCGTCGTCGTTCCGCTGATCTTTCTGGCAGGCATGACGGGTGGAGCGCTTTGGGCGCTTTGGCCAGGCCTGCTGAAACTGCGCTCCGGTACGGATGAGGTCATTACCACGCTAATGGGCAACTTCATGGCTGGCTTGCTTCTGGTCTATGTAACGTCAGGGCCATTGAAGGATCCGTCCGGCACCGGGCAGCAGGCTTCGAGCCGCCCGATCGATGCGGCCTATCGCATCTCCAACTCGCTTGGGCTGTCCCCGACGATCATTGGTATTGCGTTTGTCGTGGGGATCGCGATGTGGCTTCTGGTCAATCGCACCGGCTTTGGTGTCCTGGCAAGCCTTGCCGGCCGAAACGGCACCATGGTGCGTTGGCAAGGTGCAAAGCTCTGGCAGCTCGGATTGTCGAGTTTCATCATTTCCGGTGCGTTGGCAGGCCTAGCGGGAACGATCGAACTGATAGGCCCCAACGGCCGCATCGCTTCCGGATTCCTGGCGACGCACGGCTTCACTGCCATCCTGATCGCGTTGGTCGCCAATCTCTCGGTCGTCGGCACCGCCGCCGTATCCGTCTTCTTCGGAGGATTGGCATCGGCCGCGCTCTATCTGCCTATCATGGCCGGCTTGCCGGCCGCGGCGATCGACATCATCAATGCCGCCATCGCGCTGTTTATCACCGCCAGGTCCAACGTCGTCGAGAAGCTTCTGCGTCTGGGAGGACGTCCGCAATGAACGACATCATCATCGCCATCCTGCGTTCGGGTACGCCACTGGTCTATGTGACACTCGCCGGAGTCATCGCACAGCGTGCAGGCGTCTGGAATCTCGGTCTCGAAGGCCTGATGATCATCGGCGCTTGCGCCACCATCCTCGGAATCATGCTGACGCACTCCTTTATCCTGGCCATATTCATCGCCATTCTGCTCTGCGTCGCAGCCTCGATGCTGCTGTGGTTCGTCATCGAGAAGCTAAAGGCCAATCCGACCATTGCCGGGCTCGGTCTGACCGGTCTCGGCGTCGGCGGCACGGCGCTGGCGGTCGAAGCGATCTTCGGCAGCCAGGGGACAGTGACGGCTCCCTTCGGGGTGCCGAAGCTTGGCCCGGCTTTCGGTTCCTACGGTGTCCTGTCGATCTTCGTTGCAGCCATGCCTTTCGTCGTCTTCGCCATGTGGTTATTGCTACGTCGCAGCCGCTTCGGTCTGCAGCTTGCAGCGAGCGGCGAGCATCCCTTTGCCGCGCGGAGCGTCGGCATCCAGCCGCAACGCATGCGTCTTGTGGCCTTGTCAATCGGCGGCATGCTATGCGCCATCGGCGGAGCGGAACTGGCTGCGGGAAGCCTGCAATTCTTTGCACAAGGGATGACGGCCGGACGCGGCTTCATGGCGTTCGCCGCTGTTATCTTCGGTGCGACCCATCCGGTTGGCGCCACGCTGGCGGCGTTCTTCTTCGCTATTGCCAGTGCGCTCGGCATTCGCGCACAGTTGATGTTCGGCGAGAAAGTGCCGCACGATTTGTTGCAGGCGCTTCCTTACCTCGCCACCGTGTTCGGCGTCTGGCTTTCCGGCCGGCTAAGTGGTGCCAAGACTGCGGGAAGCTTCGGCGAGCTGAAGGACCAATAGGGGAGAGAAACGGCCATGAACAAGACCCTGATCCGCAATGCCAATATCCTCGCGGTGGATGCAGCACATGGCACGAAACCCTTCTCCGGTGACCTTCTGGTCGAGGGCGGATTGATTGCCGCAATCGGCCCCGATCTGGCCCCGCCGGATGGAGCGCGCATCATCGATGGCCGCGACCGGCTCATCATGCCGGGGCTCGTCAATGCTCACACCCACTCCAGCGAAACCTTCTTTCGCGGCCGCTACGAAGGGATGCCGTTGGAGATTTGGCTGCTCTACGCCTATCCGCTGCTGATGAACGATCCGATCGGAAAGCGGCTGCTCTATTTGAGAAGCTTGTTGCTGGCGATGGAATCGCTGCGCAATGGCGTCACCACTCTCTGTGACGACTTTTTTGATCCGCCACGCCATAATCTCGATCGGCTCGGCACGGTTTTCCGCGCCTACGACGATGCAGGCATCCGCGCGAATGTCTCAAGCGCGGCCATGAACATTCATACGCTTGATGCTTTACCTTTCGCACGCGATGTGATGTCGGCGGGGTTGCAGTCTCTACTCGATTTCGGACCACCGATGACGGCCGAGGCCTATGTCGATTTCTGCAAATCCGCCTTCGACAACCTGCACGGCCGCGCCGGACGCGTGAATTTTATGATTGCGCCATCTGCTCCCCAACGCTGCACACCAGATCTCATGATGGCCTGCATGGAACTGGCGATGGAAAAGCACGTGCCGTTCCATACTCATGTGCTGGAAACCCGGACGCAGGCGATTACCGGCCATGAGCTGCATGGCAAGAGCCTCATCGCCTACATGCGGGACCTGGGCCTTCTTCGACGCAATACGACGATAGCGCACTCTGTCTGGGTCAGCGACGACGACATGTTGCTGATGGGCGAGGCTGGTGTCTCGGTTGCCCACAATGCCATATCCAACCTGAAACTCGGTGCTGGCATCGCGCCAGTCAGGCGCCTTATGGATGCAGGCGTCACGCTGGGCCTCGGGACTGATGGCGTCTCATCCAACGATACGGCACGCATTTTCGACGTCATGCGCGTGGCAGGTCTTATCCATTCTGTTTCAGGACCGGATTATGGCAAATGGGTCACGGCCGACGAGATCCTGCGCATGGCAACGATCGGTGGCGCAAAGACGGCAATGCTCGAGCATGTCACCGGCTCGCTGGAGATCGGCAAATCCGCCGATCTCATGATTCTCAATTTGCGGTCCTATCCGTTCCTGCCGTTCAACGATGCGGCGAAGCATCTCGTCTATTCAGAAAACGGTTCGTCCATCGAAAAAGTCATGGTCGCCGGCCGTATCGTCATGGAGGACGGCCGCCTGACGACCGTGGACGAGGCGGCCGTCTTCGCCGAGCTGGCCGAGCTCGTGCCGGCGTGGCTGGAAGAGCATGCCGAACTCGAACGCCGCAATGGCATATTCGCCCCGGCCATGGCCGAAATTCACCGCCGTGCGACGCTAGCAGAATTGCCACTTTACCGCTATCAGGGCGATCTCCCATTTCTGGGTTGAACCACGCCACTCATAGAAAGGTGTTTCTATCGGAGAGGCAAAGGCGATCCTATGTCGATCGCTGCGGGGCAGTTGCGAGTGCTAGAGCGAGAGTGGCTCTAACTCATTGAGTAAGATAGAGAAAATCGCCTCCTGCCTTGTATTGGCGACTGCCGCTCTGACATCGGAACTATGTGCCCGTCGCAAGCTTGCGATTTTGGCGGCATCAAAATTTAGGCCGACGACACAGCGAAGCGGCGGCGCGGTTTTGAACGGTTGCTGAGCCACCACGAGGTGTCACCGATAGGTTCGCAAGGAAATACTAGAACGTTCCAAATTTTGGCTGCCTTCACGATCTAAGTGGCTATAGCCGCGTAGGGCTCATCAGTAAATACCGCAAAAATAAGCATTTTTCCAGTTATATCGGAATGACCCAAGGATTACGCATCGACTTTGATGATTTTTCCGACTTGACAACATTGGAACGTTCCAATTATTAACGCCGATATGGCTCGGGCCTTGGAGAACCTCATGAAAAATGAACGGGTAACCGTCATTGACATCGCGAAGGCGGCAGGTGTGTCGAAGTCGACGGTCTCCCTCGTTCTTCAGGGATCTCCGCTGGTCAATGACGGTACCCGGGCAAAGGTTACGGCTGTCATGCGCGAGCTCGGTTACGTCTATAACCGCGGTGCCGCCAACCTCAGGCAATCCAGCTCGAAGTCGAAGATCCTCGGCGTGGTTGTCAACGACCTGACTAATGGGTTCTTTGCCGAGCTTGCCGTCGGCGTCGACATGGTGGTGCAGTCCGCTGGTTTTGTTCAGTTCCTTTCCAATACCAGCGAAAGTCTGGATCGCCAGAGTGAGGTCATCGCCTCCATGCGCGAGCATGGAATCTCGGGTCTGATATTGTCGCCGGCCCGCGCAACGACCGCGGCTGATCTCAAGCCGATCGTCGCTTCAGGCATCCCCGTCGTCGTCGTCGTGCGCAACGTGCCGGGAGCTCGAGTGTCATCCCTCGTATCGGATAATCAGCAAGGCACATTTGCCAGCGTGCGGCATCTCGCATCCCTTGGGCATCGGCGGATAGCCTTCCTGGGAGGGTTCAACGATACCGCCGTCTTCGAAGACCGGCTTCAAGGGTATCGTGCTGCTATGGCAGCCCATGGCATGAAGCCTGACGATAGCCTTGTCGTCCCGTCCGCGCCCTCCAGGGCAGGCGGTGTTGATGCCATTGGACGAGCGTTAGCCATTGACGTCAAGCCGACGGCCGCCGTCTGCTTCAACGATGCGGTTGCCTTCGGCGTATGCGATGGGCTTCGCGCCAAGGGCCTGGAACCGGGAAAAGATTTTGCGGTGGTCGGCTTTGACGACGTCATCGAGGCGAAAACAGCGGTTCCGGCGCTGACGACCATTTCGGTCGACCCACAGGCGATGGGCCGGCGGGCCGCTCAGCTCCTCTTGAAGCAGATCAATGCCGGCAAGGCCGAGGCGGAATCGATCATTTCGTCCGTGCGCCTCGTGGTGCGCAGCAGTTGCGGGGCAGAAGGCGCTGATCCGTCGGTTAAAGTTGAAACAGGACTTTAGATGAACATGAGCAAGCACATTACGCCGGCGGAAGCCGCAGCCCTTATTCCGGATGGCGTCATCGTTTCAGTGTCGTCATCCAGTGGACTGGGATGCCCCGATCTGATGCTGAAGGCGATCGGCGAGCGTTTCGAAACGACCGGTCATCCGCGGGATATCACCACACTTCATCCGATTGCCGCTGGCGACATGAGCGGCATCAAGGGCGTGGATTATATCGCCAAGAAGGGATTGCTGAAGCGCATCCTCGGCGGATCCTACCCGTCCGGCCCGTCCAGCGCCGAGCCGCCACTCATTTGGCAGATGATCACCAATAACGAGATCCCCGCCTATAATATTCCCTCGGGCATCATGTTTGATATCCACCGCGAGGCCGCTGCCAAGCGTCCAGGGGTTTTGACCAAGGTTGGCATGGATACCTTTGTCGATCCCAAGCGCCAGGGCTGCGCCATGAACGAGCTGGCGACCCGGGAGCCCGTGGTCAAGCGCGTGTCGTTTGAAGGTGACGACTACTTGTTCTTCCCGTCGATCGTGCCGCAAGTCGCTATTATCCGTGCGACCACGGCAGACGAGCGTGGCAATCTCACCTACGAGCATGAAGGTGCCTATCTCGGCGGTCTTGATCAGGCTCTGGCTGCCCGCAACAATGGCGGCATTGTCATCGCTCAGGTCAAACGCATCACAAAGGAAGGTTCGCTAAAGCCCCATGATGTGCGTGTACCCGGGATGCTCGTCGACTACGTGATCGTCGATCCCGATCAGAAGCAGACGACGCAGACCCTCTACGATCCCGCCATCTCCGGCGAAATCTTCCGTCCGCTCGACAGTTTCAGTGTTCCGGAATTCAACATACAGAAGGTGATCGCCCGGCGCGTGGCTCAGGAGCTCCAGGCCGGAAGCTGCGTCAATCTTGGTTTTGGTATTTCCGCTAACGTGCCGCGTATCCTTCTGGAAGAAGGGCTCCACAGCGCCGTCACCTGGGTTATCGAACAGGGTGCCGTCGGCGGCGTTCCGCTTCTCGATTTCGCTTTCGGCTGCGCATCGAACGCCGACGCCTATATGCCGTCGCCGTATCAGTTCACCTATTTCCAGGGAGCCGGCTTCGATGCCTCGCTGCTTTCTTTTCTGGAAATCGGCAGGGACGGTTCCGTCAACGTGTCAAAGCTGTCCTTCCGTCCGCATGTGACCGCGGGTGCCGGTGGCTTCGTCGACATCACGGCGCGAGCGAAGAAGATCGTCTTCTCAGGCATGTTCAATGCGGGAGCAAAGCTCGCCATCGACGACGGCAAGCTCGTGGTCGAGAAAGAAGGCAAGCTGAAGAAGCTCGTCAACGAGGTGGAGCATGTCACCTTCTCGGGCAGGCGCGCTATCGAGCAGGGCCAGGACATCACCTATGTTACCGAGCGCTGCGTCATGAAGTTGACGCCGAATGGCATCGTACTGACGGAGATCGCTCCGGGTGTGGATATGCAGGAACACGTCCTTAGTCAGTCCGAATTCCCACTCATTGTATCGGAAGACCTCAAGATCATGGACGCGAACCTCTTCGCCGAGGCGAACATCAACCTTTCGCTTCCAAAGAAGAATACCCGTGTTCTGGAGGGTGTCTTCCATGGCTAGCGGTACGGTAAGAGTCGAGGTCGAAGGCCATATCGCGACGATGACGGTCTCGCGGCCGGAGAAGTTGAACGCGCTCGACCTCGACATGCTCAAGGCCCTGTCCGATGCCGCGGACGAGGTGGAAGCTAACGCTCAAGTCCGCGTCGCGATCCTGACAGGCGAAGGCAAGGGCTTCTCAGCCGGCGGTGATATCAAGGCGTGGGGCGGCATGCGCCCGGAAGAGTTCGGTCATGCCTGGGTTCGTCACGGTCATCGTATTTTCGAGCGGCTGGCCACATTGCGCGTTCCCCTTATCGCTGCTCTCAACGGACACGCGCTCGGCGGTGGTCTTGAGCTCGCTGGTGTTGCTGACATCCGCATAGCGGAGGAACACATCAAGATTGGCCTGCCCGAAACCGGCCTTGGCATGGTTCCGGGGTGGTCGGGTACCCAACGGCTCGTGAAACGCTTCGGAGCCCAGATCGTGCGTCGCATGGCGCTCGGTGGCGAAGTCTTTACCGCCGAGGAGGCGCGTGGTCTCGGGCTCGTGGATGCCGTTGTCGCGACCGGCGAAGCTGTCGTCGCGGCGAACGAATACGCGGCGCGTATCGCCGCCAGAGGGCCGGCGGCCCTCGAAATAGTCAAGCTCATGATCGCCTCAGCCAATGACGAGGACAACGGCACGGCAGTCGAGGCTCTTGGGTCGATCCTCGCCGCGAAGACCGGCGACCTCAAGGAGGGTGTCGCTTCATTTACCGAGAAGCGCTCAGCAAAATTCAAAGGAGAATGGTGATGACGGTTCTGGTGACGCCAAAGGCTCTTGCCGACCATAAGGCTCGAGACTTCAAGATGCTGATCGACGGCAAATGGGAGGCCGGCGCTTCCCAGCCGATCGAGCGCATCGCGCCAAGTCACGGCATCGTCGTCAGTCGTTTTCCGACCGGCACAAAAGAGGACACGGTGCGTGCCATCGCTGCGGCTCGCAAGGCGTTTGATCACGGCCCATGGCCCAGAATGACCGCGTCCGAGCGCTCGGCCATCTTGTTGAAGGCGGCCGATCTCATCGCCGCGCGCTCCGAGGAACTGGCCTATCTCGATGCCATCGAAGCCGGCAAGCCGATCTCGCAGGTTCGTGGGGAAATAGCGGGTTCGGTCGACATTTGGCGCTATGCGGCGGCTCTTGCGCGCGATCTTCATGGCGAAAGCTATAATACCCTTGGAGACGGCACGCTCGGCGTCGTCCTGCGTGAGGCGATCGGCGTTGTCTCCATCATCACACCCTGGAACTTCCCGTTCCTGATCGTCGGTCAGAAGCTGCCATTCGCGCTCGCAGCCGGCTGCACAACGATCGTGAAGCCATCCGAGCTGACGTCGGGATCGACGCTCGTCTTGGGCGAAATCCTCCAGGAAGCCGGTGTGCCCGATGGCGTGGTCAATATTGTCACCGGTACAGGGCCGGAGGTCGGCGCCATCATGACCTCGCATCCGGAGGTCGACATGGTTTCCTTCACCGGTTCGACGGGTGTTGGCAAGCTGACGATGACGAACGCCGCTCAGACGCTGAAAAAGGTCTCTCTTGAGCTTGGAGGAAAGAACCCTCAGATCGTCTTTCCGGACGCGGACCTGGATGCGTTCATCGATGCCGCCGTATTCGGCGCATATTTCAATGCGGGCGAATGCTGCAACGCCGGTTCCCGACTGATCCTGCACAAAAGCATCGCTTCCGATGTCGTCAAGCGGGTCGCTGAGCTTGCAAAGGACGTCAAGGTCGGGGACCCCCTCGATCCGTCCACTCAGGTCGGCGCGATCATCACGCCGCAGCATCTTGAGAAGATCAATGGCTATCTCGCTGGCGCAAAGGAGAGCGGCGCGAAAGTAGCTCATGGCGGTCAGGCTCTGGATTTTGGTATGGGTCAGTTCATGGCGCCGACCATTCTCGAAGCAGTCACGCCGAACATGGCCGTGGCTCGCGAGGAGGTCTTCGGACCCGTTCTCTCCGTGCTGACCTTCGAGACGACGGCCGAAGCGATCGAGATCGCCAATTCCATCGACTACGGCCTGTCGGCCGGCGTGTGGAGCCGCGATTTCGACACCTGCCTCACGATCGGCCGCAAGATCCGCGCCGGGACGGTCTGGATGAACACCTTCATGGATGGAGCGTCGGAGCTTCCGTTCGGCGGATACAAGCAATCCGGCCTTGGCCGCGAACTCGGCCGCCATGCCGTCGAAGATTATACCGAGACCAAGACGCTCAACATGCATATCGGCGCCCGAACCAACTGGTGGATGCCGCAGAAAGACAAGCTGGCCTGACAGCCGGCAAAGGACTGCGCCCGAGGAGGGCGGGGAAATAGTGCAGGAATGGTTCCTGCACTTCAAACTTGAACTGGGAGGTTCTCAATGCGCAAGTTTCTGACGACGACGGCGGTATTGGCGCTGGCGGTTGGTGGTTTGGGCGTATCGGCTCGGGCTGCGGATGTGAAGGAAGTGCAGATGCTGCACTGGTGGACATCGGGCGGCGAGGCAGCGGCGCTGAATGTCCTGAAGCAGGATCTGTCGAAGGAGGGCTATGCCTGGAAGGACGTTCCGGTGGCCGGCGGCGGCGGCGATGCGGCGATGACGGCGCTGAAGGCGATGGTGGCGGCCGGCAACTATCCGACCGCGTCGCAGATGCTCGGCTATACCGTGCTCGACTACGCCCAGGCCGGCGTCATGGGCGACCTGACGGAGACGGCGAAGAAGGAAGGCTGGGACAAGGC
>NZ_JARWKZ010000061.1:0-28987 GCF_050577975.1 Rhizobium sp. BR 315
CTATTGGGAGATAGCAATCACGSCCAGATGGTTGCCCTTCTTTGCAATCTTAATCAGATTTTGTTCAACGCGGCGATCCACAAGTGGATGCCGGCCGACCAGCTGAAGCTTGTCGAACGGACCGAAAGGCTTGAAGTTCGACTTCGCAAGATGGCCGCGGACGGGCACCGGCCAAACAATCAGTTGGAAGCCCAAACCTTCTTACTCGTGACCCGCGTAAACCGCGCGTTTGCGGACGGCAAACGCAACATTCTCAGCGAGATTTGGACTGAATTCGGAAAAGTCCTTGAAAAGGCGAAGGGACTGGGCGAATTCGATGCGAAGCGCCTCGTGAGCTATATCGAGGCCGCAGCGAGCGCGGCCGGCAGCGACCCTGCCTATACCGAGCTTGTCGAGAGGCTGTCGGAGTTTGTCGCCGAACGCAGCGGTGAGGCAGACGGGGCGCTGGTTCTTCTGCGGCGTGCACGAAAGCTCGAACTTACCCATTCCTTCGATCTCATCCGGATCCTCGGCCGTGTCGTTTTGGGCTTGTCGAAAAAAGAACACGCCACCGATCTGGTCGATGCCCTTATTCTCCTTGCCCTGGCCTATCGAAGCGCGGGGCTGTTATGGGCGTGCCGCGCAACCTGCATCTATGCACTTACCACAATCTCGATCAAAGCCGAGGAGGAAGGCGAGTTTCAGATTGAACTCATTCCGGTGCTGAAGTTACTGGCATGGACCGCCTTGGAACTCACGCACCTTCCCGACTTCATGGCTGCGATCCAGCTGCTGAACGGCGCAGGTGGACACCTTCCGCTCAGCGAGGAGTCGCAAAAACGGGTCGCCGATGATCTAACGGAGTTGGATGCTGCAATGGGAAGCGTCATACTGAATCTTGGCGTTGAAGAGCTCGGCCAGCTGTCGGAGACCCCAGACATTCTTCATCGCCTTGGATTGTGGACTTCAAGGATGGGGCTCCTCTATGCGATGGGGTACGCCCATACGTTGCGTGACRAGAAAAGCCTGCCGGATTCGGAGAGCGATGAGGACGCTTTGAAGTTTTTCTCCTTCCTCGCGTCCCAACCGGTGGCTGACCACCGCCGGCCGCTGGTGGCGAACAGCGAATTGGGGGAAATCTTCGAAACATATCTACTCGGTATGCGGATCAAGGCCATCACCGATGGTAGCGACCGTCAGGTAGTGTTGGCGGAAATGGTCTTGGGCGCGCTCGAAGCGACTTTTGCAACAATTCCCGAACAGAAAATTGCGCCTCACGTCGCGGAGTTCGAAATAGCGTTCGAGGAAACAGACGAGCTCCTCGAGCCAAGCTTCGACATATCGGAGTTGGACGTCGCTGGCGTACTGAGGTGGCCCGCTACGCTTGAACCGACTGACTTTCCGAAACAAGGCCTTATTCAAAAGACCCTTTTCATGGTTGCGATGCAGGTTCTCGGTTTCACGAGCAGCATGGATGACTTCGGAAAGGTTCTGCGCACGCTGATCGACGGGGAAGCAGTCCAACAGCGGATCGCCTTGATTCAGATCGCGCCGACCAGCTTTCTGAGACTGTGGCGCGAGCAGACCACCAGGTTGTCTCGGTGGAAAAAGAGCGGGGACCTGCATTACGAACTCAAATACCCGTTGCCCAAACTCGATATCCGACCGCTTTCAGCAGATTCGAAACGGAAGACGAAAAGGCCGCTGCCTTACGAAGTTCGCGATCATCGATCGATGACTTCCCTTTCCGTGATTGATGTTCATGCTTGGAATAGAGCTCGTTGGCGTGGCCTTGGCTTCGGTTTTGTCGGCAAAATTCCTGCGATCTTTGTGCTTTTTGAAAACGAAGATGCTGCACGGAAGATTTTCGAGCGTTGGAAAAAACGAGTCGGCTACCTTGATACCAGAGGCGATATCCGTGTTTCGATCGTGCGGGAGATCCCGAATGAAGCGCCACACCATTACTATGCAATCTTCTCGTCGAGAGATCCCGAACTTGAGGAGCTTCAGACAAAAGATTGGGTGGTAATGGCAAATCGGTCCATGTTCATCGAGCCGACGACAGGTGCCAACCTCAATGGTTTTCTAAAGTTATTTGGCGTCACGAAGCAATACCTGCTGTGTCCCCACCTGATCGGTCAGGCGGAACCCATCAAGGAGCTAGGGATTCTAAAAACGGACCTGTTAGTCCGATCTCAATCAGACCTTCCTGATGGCGATATGGATTGGGCGGCCCTTCGCAAAGGTAATCCGCGCGAGGCGACAAGCTGACCACGGCTCAAGATCAAACCCTCGACCGGATTACGCCGATGGCGTCGTACGGTGTCACATCCCAGGTTTCGACCATCCGGCTGACAAACAGGCACCTTGAACGACCTGACTCTGTCAGAGCGTGTTCTGCAAGCAAGAAGACCTGTTCTTTTCCGGCATTCCGTTCGGCGCGAGCAAAAGCGTGAAACACAATAACCACGTCGTCCCGCAGATCTGGCGTTATGAAAAACCCGTTCACCCGATCAGAAATCGAACCTGCTAGTACATCGAGCCGCAAGGCCTCAAAAGCGTCAGCGCATTCGGTCTGGCTCTGCAACTCTCCGACACTCAGCAGATCCATTGCCATTGTCGTCCAGCCGCGCGGCCGGCGTTCTTCCAAGCCCAGCAGCACTCCACGAATGAATGGATGGAGGAGTGGTGCAGGCTTGTCGGACGGATGCCCGATCTCCCGGTTCTGATAATGGCGATCAATCGCGTTGGACATCTCCGGGATAACCAAGAGATGACCATCTGTTTCCCCCAGGTCGAAATTTGTCGCCAGGTATAGCCCGAGGAGATCCAATTCGAATCCGATTACATCCGCAGTTTTCTGCAGTCGCGATCGGCGGTCGAAATAGTCAAGGAAGAGCGACGGCCGGTCCAAAACGTCGGCAACGCAGGCCAGATCGGCGATGTTGAGCGTCGTTGGCAACTCCAGCCCATCTGGGATCCAACCCGCGGCTTTCAATTCTACCTCGGCAGACGACAATACCGTCAAATCGTCCAGCGTAACAGAAATCCTGATAGTGGCGTTGATTTCAGAGGGTTCGATACCGAGCAGTCGCGTAACCTTCAACGCTGCGTCATCTCCTTTCTGACCGAGTGTGATAATCGATGCCAATCTCGCCGATTGAACGGCTGGTTCGACAACGAGATCGCCAACATGCCGCCGGACGCGGTCAGGGGCTCCCCTCAAACCTTGTGGCGAAAGGGACGCCGACTTGCACTCTATGATGACTACAGTTCGATCTAGCACCACGAGCACGTCGGTCTCATAGCCCTTGCCCTGCCAGGACCACTTCGCTTCCGGCGTGATAGAAGCGCCGGGCAAGGCCTGCGTGACAATACCGAGCGTTTCTTCCTCCAGAAACGTCGCCCGTCGCTTTTGCAGGTGGCCTTTTAGATCGGCGTCTGCAAACAGTGACGAAAGAATTTGGCTGAGAAAACTGACGGCAGTGTGTGGAAAGGCAAAGAAGTAGTCATCGCCGGTTTTTAGCCCCGGCTTGGTCCAAATGGGGTTGGAAAGGAAGAAATGATCTGGGTTCTCTTCCGAAAGGGCGCCGGCGGTCATGCTGATCAGATCCAGAATCGTACGCGTTGTCTCTTCCGAGACGCCGCAGGTCCTCGCGATCTTTTCGACCGGCGCAATAGCGCTGACCACGAGCCATCGGTCCGCATGCGCGAGCAAACGCGCGCGAACTGACTCAAGCTTTTCGTCGGCGTGGAGCACGGACAGATACGCGTCCGGATCACCCGTCACACCGGGATATCGGTTGAAAAAATCTCGGACCAGGTCAGGGATCGTGGCGGCCTTGAATATGTCCTTCAACAGCTGAAACCGATCGTTGACTTGAGATTCAACGCTGCTGACCGCTTCTTCGATGACCGATATGACATCAAGCGCGCCAAAGCCATTGCGCTTGCGAAGGAGGGTATCGAGCGGCGCATATTGCTTACGCAATAGGTCCAGCATGGATCGGTAGCTGCCCCAGTTGCGTACCATCTGCGTGTGCATCCGCAGCCGTTCCTGAAGCGACCGCACGGTGGCAGCCGTCTCATCGGGTTTCGCCTCTCCATCTTTCATGCGCGTGGCGACAAATGCGTCAGGAAGCGCCAGCGCGAGATCGATCGTCTCCTGAATCGCGGGCGGCGGTGCCGGTTCACTTCCCCATTCCTCACTCGGCAGGGATAAAGCAACCGCTTGTAGAAGCTCTACATGGTGTTGAAACATGCCCTCGATCATGGCCCGATCACCAACCCCTCGCGGACCGACGGCCGTGCGCAGGCCCCATCCCGCCAAAACAGCGATCAAATGAGGTGGGTAGTAGGTTTCCAGGAGCGTCCGTAGCCGATCCATCAACTGAGGATAAGACATGGCTTCCAGGGCGCGATCGCGACGATGTCTCATCGAGATGGCTTTGGCAGACTGAGCGTCGACAACGCGAATATGGGCGCCGCCTACTGCATGAGTCGGACCGTCGAAAGCCTCGTCAGGTGTCATCCGGTTTTTCCGACCTCAACCTCATCCGACCTTTACCTCAGAGGATACGCGAAACTATTAACGCACGTTTGGAACTGCAAGATGAATTCCTTCGTCGAGATGAGCATTGTTCCCCAAAGGTTTTAATCCGATCAGGCGTCAGCCACTCGTCGCCGTTCGCGTAACCGCGCAGCTCTTTTCTTTGCAGCCACCGAGGGACTGCCCAACTTCAGCTGATCGAAAAACACCTGGTTTCGAAGCTCGGCATCGCGCAGCATCTTCGCAAATGTCATAACCCGCAAGTGAGCGTTGTGTGGTTTCGACCAACCAAAATAGCCCTGCCCGTCGGGGGTGGGACTTTGGGCCAGTGACGACTCGAACAATTCCCGTGTCGCGGGTGTAAGTTCGCAAACTATGATGCATTCGAAGGGCGTGTCCCTTGAAATGTCAGAGATGATGCCTCCATCGACATCAGTAACGCGTGATCCTCGCAATTGCTCGATATATCCAAGCACCTGGCGCACCGGATCCTGGCTCGGCTTGTCGTCTCCCGGTCTCTTGAATTCGATGATGACGACGGGTTCAGCCAATCCCTCGCGTCTGAAACCGAGGGGATTGAAAAAGATCAGGTCAGGCTCTTTCCGCGAGCCCGCCCCATCGGCAAGAGATTTTATCGACTTGTCTGAGGCGAAGAACTGATAGCTGCCAAGCGCGTCATCGATCATCCAGAGATTGTGACGTGTATGATCTCCTGATCTGTACATTTCGCCCATAGGGCAGATGATATCGTGGACTACCTTCTCGTAGTGGTATGAGCGAGCTTCCTCGTCTTTGAATTTCAGCATTACATTGGCCATCTGCAGGAGCTGGTGCCTCTTCACCACAAGTTCGGCCAGACGCGCGCGTTCCTGGTTCTGGATGTCGGCTAAAGTTTCGCGTGCTTGGGATTTTGCCTCCTCGTCTAAAGATTCGAGACTATCAAGTTCATCGATCTTCTTGCGAAGATCACGTTCGTCTCGAAACAGGAGAACGAAGAGGTTTTGGGCGATCTGCTCCTCATCCATGCCCGGGCCGAGGCTGTTTACATATTCGTCGATATTCTCGAACTGGGTCGCAAGCTGCGGATGCTCGAAAACAAGACTCTCTACGGTGACCTTCTGGCGTGATCGCAATTTTTTGATGTGATCAATTAGGAACCGTTCAGCGGCCGCCAGGACAATATCTTCAAGAACTTCGCCCTGATGGTTTGTGAATTTGAACCCCAATCGCTCCTGATCTACGCGTTCATCGAGGAAGTCACCGCTGACTACCGCCACATACGATTTTCCGTCAGGTAGTTCCTTTAGTGCATACTTTCGCTCGATCGATACTGGATCGCCGACGAGACGGCCGTGTGCGGTTAAAAGATAGCTGTTTCGCAGGTTAGTGGAGATCGAGTTATCGACGAAAAGATGGCTGATCGTTATCTCTGACGGACCTTCACCAAAATCGAAGTTAACGATTTCGGTAGTAGGCTCATCAACCTTACCGGCAATATATTCATTGAGGCTTGATGTTTCCCCATCATAATTGATGGTAATTTGCGGCAACGTTTTCGAGATGAATTGCGGGAAAAAATGAAGTGCGAGATCTTTCAAATAGGAGCTGGGCCGAACCTTGCCGCGCTGTTCTCGTCGAAGTTTTGACAGGGTTATGGTTGAACCCAAGTCGGAGTCAGGCGCTGGTGACGTACGCTTATAGGCAATTGAGTTCGGCTTTTCCGGCGCAAAACGGAAACTGATACGCTCTTTCGCGCGACCGTTCTTTACGACGCTCTCAACCCGGATTGTCTGAAACATTTTGATCCAGATAAAGCGCCCGACGCCCTTGCCCCCGCGCTTGTACTTGAAGCGACTATCGCTCGTTTCAAAAGATTCCAGGTTGTCTTCTGTGAACCCGATTCCGTTATCGCTGATCGCGATTTGTGAGACATCACCATCGGCATCTAAAGTGATGTCGACGCTCACCCGGCCCCGTGTCGCGGCTTTTTCTTCACCAAATCGATCGTTGATGGCATGAATGGAATTGCTTACGGCTTCATAAACCGAATAGAGCAGGGCTGTCTTTCCGTCGGGAAGCCTCATGTTGTTTATGCGGCCGAGAACATCGAACTTCATCTGCTATCCAGCTTTCGCTGCTCCTTCTCGCGATCATTTACAGACCTAGCCTGAGAATTGGTTATTCATGCCGAACTGCGGTGATCTCATAGCAATTGGCACGATGTTTCGCTCCGCACGGTTGTAGAACCGTAATGTTAGTTTGCGCCAGCGCAATCTGCTGGCTTAAGCGAAACCCACGATGCGCTGTGGCGTGGCTCTATATAATTCCCCATGCCCGAAACCTCCCCCTCCCCGTCATCTCCCTGAGGCCGAGTTCCAAGACGATCCGCCGCGCCGCCTGCGGCGTGACCTCCAGCGTCTTCGCCACGATTTTTGCGGACACCAGTGGTTTGGCCATGACGAGTTCGACTAGCTCAGGCAGCTTCGAAGATGTTCGCCGTCCCTCGAGCTTCCGCTCGAACATTTTTCGCGCCAGCGCCAGTCGGTCATGCTCTTTCATGCCGATCTCGGCAGCCGCGATCAGGCCGCCGGCGATGGCGAGCAGCCGAGTTTCMCGGTCGCGATGCCGACGCCGATCGACCGGAATGGTTTTGAGGCCAAGATTGATGGCGGCGAGATGAGCGCCGGTGGTGATGCCGGCCTGCCGTAGGATCGATGCGGCCAGCAGTCGGCCGAGCCAGGGCGCGTGCTGCAGCACGGACAACTCGTTCCAGGCATCGAGGGAGACGATCGCCTGCAGCACCGCCGGCAGGTTTTCGGCTTGCCGCAAGACAGAACGCCATTCCTCCAGCCGGGCGTCCTCGTCCCARTCAAGATCGTAGWTCATCGGATCTTTTTCGGCAGCAAGGCTGCCCGCGGCGCGTCCGGGCCGGGTGGCGCTTTCGATGACGGCGTTTGATCGGGATATCACCGCATCGATGGCGGCATAGTCGACACCCGGGATATTTTCGACCTCGTCGACATCCTCCCCCTCCCCTTCCCCTTCCGGATCGACGGCACCMGCGCGCCTCATGACACCGGCCGGCGCCGCCTCATCAGCATCGGCCGCTGTGACCTCCGAGGTTCTTCGCAGCGTACGAACGCCGTCGGCAGACAGTGCCCAGCTGGCCGACTGGCCAGAAATGCGCCGGCGGGTCCGCAGGACGTCGTGGGCGATTGTCAGCTCATGGGTGGGTGTGCGAATATCTTTTGTGGCGTCGTGGAGGACGAGGTCTTCCACGTGGACGAGTTCGCCGTCGATCCACAGCGAGGCGCAGGCGTCGGCAAAGTGGGTGCGCTCGATCCAGCCATCGCCGACCGGTGAGCGGGCGACGCGCTCGTCGAGACGCGCCAATTCGATACCAGCGCGAAACGCCGGCTCCATCAGGGCTGTCATGCTGATTTTCGCGATATCGTAAGCCATTGAATTTATGATAAATGATTTGTTAAAGAAACTCTATTTGAAAGTTACAGTTCCTCACTGCGTATGGCAGCTAGTTGTGGCTATCACTTCCGATAAGTATCTCTTATCGTAGGTGATTGATTTCGAGTCGCAAATCAGCGAAAACCGTTGCGATGCACGGTGTCGCGCCGTCAGAACCGTCAATCCGGAGCGTTTTCGTGGCCAAGCCTTCCCGTTCCAAATCTGACGTCGATCGCCGCGCCGACGAACTCGACACCATCGCCAGCGTACTGCCGATCGACCGCCGCGACGAACTGGCCGAACTGTTGACCGACCAGGACATCGAAACGCTGCGCCATCTGGTCAACGAGGGCATGGGCGCCAACACGCTTCGGGCCCTGACCTCCGACCTTGCCTATCTGCAAGCCTGGTCGCTCGCCGCCACTGGCGCCTCCCTCCCCTGGCCCGCGCCTGAGGCACTGCTGCTGAAATTCGTCGCCCACCATCTCTGGCAACCCGACCAGCGCGACGTCGACCCTCTCCACGGCATGCCGGCTGCTGTCGAGCAGAGCCTGCGCGAGCAACGCTTGCTTCGATCTTCCGGGCCGCATGCGCCCGACACGGTGCGCCGGCGGCTTGCCAGCTGGTCGACACTAACGAAATGGCGCGGGCTGACGCGCGTCTTCTCGTCCCCTTCGCTGAAGTCCGCGATACGCCTTGCGGTGCGGGCGACGCCGCGGCAAAGGAAACGCAAGAGCGCCAAAGCAGTCACCGGCGACGTTCTGGCCAAGCTGCTCGCGACCTGCAGCACCGACAGCCTGCGCGATATCCGTGACCGGGCCATCCTGATGGTGGCCTTCGCCTCAGGTGGACGCCGTCGCAGTGAGATTGCCGGGTTGCGCAGAGAGCAGCTCTCGGTCGAACCGCCCATCCCCGTCGAGGGCGGCCCTCCCCTGCCCTCTCTCGCCATCCATCTGGGTCGCACCAAAACGTCCGGCTCCGAGCACGATGAGGTCGTTTATCTGACAGGGCGCCCCGTCGATGCGCTCAACGCTTGGCTTGCGGCTGGAAGAATCGAGAGCGGGAGTATTTTTCGGAAGGTCGATCGTTGGGGCAATGTTTCCAAGCGTGCCCTCGAGCCGAGTGCGGTCAATGCGATCGTCAAGCAGCGGGCGGCAATGGCGGGACTGGAGCCGGGGGAGTTTTCGGCGCATGGGCTGCGATCTGGATATCTGACGGAGGCCGCCAATCGAGGCATCCCCCTCCCCGAGGCAATGGAGCAATCACGCCATCGATCTGTCCAACAGGCATCCAGTTACTACAACGACGCTACGCGGCGGAGCGGGCGGGCTGCCCGTATGCTTTGACTGCGGGAGGAGGATTGTCATAAATCACGGATAGTTGCTATTTGACATTCCCGGTCCCTCCCATCCTCCATCGAAGAACGACCGGCCCAGGTCGCTTGTCCAGCCGTGCAAAACTCGCGTAGCCATGCGGCGGGCTGCATCGTATGGCAGCGGCTTTTCTGCCTTGGCCGGCGGTGATGATTCTCATCATCGGCACGCCGGAATGCTAATCTGAGTTGCCAGATGGGTCGTGGCCACCGCACAAAAGGGTCCCCTCCGCCTTTTGTTTCAAAGATTCCAGTGTACGGCTGAAACCCGGATCCCGAGTTACGGTGCCTATAACTGTTTGTTGTTGCGTAAGAATGTTGAGATCTCTTGGCCTGAGCGGCCGTGCTCATTAAGGCTTTGTTAACCCTAAATAGCTTGCCAGCCTGGTAGAATCGATGCTTATTGCAAGCAGCGGAGTGATTAGGAATTTCCGCTCAGAAGCGCTATTTCAAGAAATCAGGTCCGGGGATGCCCAAARTCGCTGCAAAATTACCGCCAAAAGACGAAGATTTGATGGGCTTGATCGAGCGCCATTCTCGTTCCTTGTCGGCGCAACTGCAAGAGCATCAACTCGCGACCTTTCCCCCCACGGCGGAGAAAGGTATCCGCACGTTTCAGCCGGCGGAGGCAGCGAAGCTGGTCGGCGTGAAAGAAGTATATCTCCGTCAGCTAGCAAACGAGCTAGAGGATCTGCAGGTTAGCACCAGTCCGACCGGCCGCCGGTCATATTCCGTCGAGGACATGCACAGGATCCGCAAGCATCTCGACCAGGTGGGCCGTGGCAATCGCCGCTATCTTCCACATCGCCGCGACGGTGAAGCGTTGCAGGTTATCTCGGTCATGAATTTTAAGGGCGGGTCCGGCAAAACCACGACGGCCGCGCATCTGGCCCAATATCTGGCGCTACGGGGCTACCGGGTGCTCGCTATCGATCTTGACCCACAGGCGAGCCTGTCCACACTCTTTGGCAACCAGCCAGAAACCGATGTCGGTGTAAACGAGACGCTTTATGGTGCGATTCGATACGACGACGCTCGCCCAATGGCCGAAATTGTTCGCGCGACCTACATTCCTGACCTTCATCTGATCCCCGGCAACCTCGAACTTATGGAGTTCGAACACGACACGCCGCGGGCGCTGATGAAGCGAAAGATCGGCGATACCATGTTCTTTCACCGGATCAGCGAAGTCCTTGATCAGATCGCACCCAATTACGATGTCGTGGTGATAGACTGCCCGCCGCAATTGGGCTACCTGACCCTCTCCGCCCTGACCGCAGCTACCTCCGTTCTGATCACAGTGCATCCGCAGATGCTCGACGTTATGTCGATGAACCAGTTCTTGTCGATGACATCGGATCTGCTTCGGGAAATCTCATCGCACGGTGCGCGCTTCGACTATAACTGGATGCGCTATCTCGTGACGCGGTTCGAGCCGAGTGATGGGCCACAGAACCAGATGGTCGGGTATCTCAGGGCAATTTTCGGAGAGAATGTTCTAAACTTCCCGATGCTGAAGACGACGGCCGTTTCCGATGCCGGTCTCACGAACCAGACCCTTTTCGAGGTGGAGAGAGGCCAGTTCACCCGGGCCACTTACGATCGCGCGCTCGAGGCAATGAACAATGTCAACGATGAGATCGAGTCGCTGATCAAGAAAGCATGGGGAAGAAAATCATGAGCAGGAAGGACATACTCCGTACCCCTAAGCCAACCGCTGCCGCAGCTACCCCGGTTGAAAGACCGCTCAAGAGCCGGAGCATTCTTCCGCTCCTAGGCTCCCAGCCAGCGGAGGGGACAACAGCGGCATCCTCGCGTCTCACCAGCCAGGTTGGCAGCGCTTTTGCCGAAGGTAAGGCGAGGTTCGAGCGCGCCGAAGAAATCGAAAAACGCTTGGCTGAAGGCCAGACCATCATCGAGCTCGATACAGGTACGATCGATCCATCTTTCGTACAGGACCGCATGCCCGGTGATATTGCCGGTCTTGTTGAAGCGATCCGCGAACAAGGCCAGCAGATCCCTATTCTGGTGCGCCCTCACCCCGAGGCGCCAGGGCGTTATCAAGTCGCATTTGGTCACCGTCGTTTGCGTGCAGTCTCGGAACTCAACCGGCCCGTCAGGGCAGTTGTCAGGGACCTGACCGACGAGCAGCTCGTAATTGCCCAAGGTCAGGAGAATAATGAACGCCAGGACCTGACATTCATCGAAAAGGCGCGGTTTGCCTCCCGGCTTACCGAGCAATTTTCACGAGATGTCGTGATGGCAGCTTTGTCAGTCTACAAAAGCGACCTCTCGAACATGTTGTCCGTGGTGACGCGCATCCCCACGGATATCGTCGACGCGATCGGCCCGGCACCCGGGATTGGCTTGAAAAGTTGGGTGGCTCTCGCCGAGCTTCTCACCCGCGAGAGTGACCTTGAACAGGCTTCCACTTTCTTGCGATCGGCCGAGGCGGAAGCCCTGCCCTCGCCCGACCGGTTCAAGTCGCTCGTCGCCAGCCTCAAACCTGCGCCGACGAAGCGCGGACTACCGGATCTCCTGACAACGCCCACGGGGCTCCGTCTGGCGCAGGTGACGAAGAGCAAAACCAAGTTGGACCTGTCAATCGATCGGCGCGAGATGCCCGATTTCGCCGCCTTCGTCCTGGAGCGTTTACCAGCGCTCTTCGAGGAGCATCGCTCCAAGAACAGCAGTCAAGACCAGTTGAACAACGGAGATTAAGCGGAAAAAGAAAAAGGCCCCCAAAACGTCGCCGTCGTGGAAACCTCTTTCAGATCTAAGCAACCTGAGAATCGCACTTCCACGCATATTCGTCAAGAGTCTTGGCACCGATTTGGTGAGCCGATTTCTTTTGCCTTCTGAAAGGTGAAAGACGATGCAGACAGGAAGTGTGACGACGCCCTTCGGGCGGCGGTCGATGACGCTTGCTCTCGTGAAGCGACAGGTCGCTACAAGAGAGATCAAGGCAGGAAAATCGGTCGAAAAGTGGAAGGTCTTCCGGGACGCCTCAGAGGCCAGGGAAACACTCGGCCTGCAGTCGACCAGCCTCGCTGTGCTCGACGCACTGCTAAGTTTCTATCCAGAAAACGAGTTGCGCCAGGAGGCACAGTTGGTGGTGTTCCCGTCGAACGCACAACTGATCCTGCGCGCCCACGGAATGGCCGGAGCAACACTTCGCCGTCATCTCGCATTGCTGGTGGAATCCGGGCTAATCGTTCGGAAGGACAGTGCCAACGGGAAACGCTTCGCGCGCAAAAATAATGCTGGTGAAATCGAAAATGCTTTTGGCTTCGATCTCTCACCATTGCTCGCCCGATCCGAAGAATTGGCTCTCATTGCGCAGAAAGTCGTTGCGGCGCGATTTGCGTTCAGAAAAGCCAAGGAGAACCTGACGATCTGCCGTCGTGACGTTCGCAAGTTGATTTCCGCAGCAATGGAGGAAGGCGCCCAAGGCGACTGGGCAGCCATTGAAGCAATCTATGCCGAGCTCGTTTCTCGCATCCCGCGCTCCCCGACCATGGAAGACGTAGCGGCGGCTCTGGACGAGATGGAGCTTCTTCGCGACGAGATTATTAATCGATTGGATGACCAGCAGAATTCGCAGTTTAATAGCACCAATGACGCTCAATTTGGGCAGCACATACAGAATTCAAATACCGAATCCTTCAATGAACTTGAACCTAGCTCTGGAAAAGAGCTGGGCGCGAAGCCAAGCAGGCCAAAGGTCGAGCCGCTGAAGGCTTTTCCGCTTGGTATCGTGCTGAAGGCATGTAAGCAGTTGGCTGACTATGGGCCGGGCGGGGCGGTCGGAAGCTGGCGCGACCTCATGTCGGCCGCTGTCGTGGTGAGGTCGATGCTGGGGATCAGCCCGTCTGGCTACCAGGATGCTTGCGAGGTCATGGGGGCTGAGAATGCCGCAGTGGCGGTCGGCTGCATTCTTGAGCGTGCAAATATGATCAACTCCCCAGGTGGCTATCTGAGGGATCTCACGCGGCGAACCGAGCGAGGTGAGTTTTCTCTTGGCCCGGTCATCATGGCGCTACTCCGCAAGAATGCTGGCGAGCTCCCTAAAGCAGTGTAAATCGCCGTTAGGTGCGACTAACTGCTCTAAACTACTGAAATAGCGGATGTTTCTGGATTGCTTGGCGTTTCCGTCGTCCAACCTTACGAATTTCGCGGTTTGGCAGCAAAGTTCGTTCTACTGCAATGCAGGCACCGCGATATTGGAGCGCGGAGGAGGGAAAGTTAGTGCCGGCTGTAAAAGTGCGGTGTGAAGCTTGGGTAAATTCTAGCGCTAGCACGGTCCGAAGCGGTCCGACTTTCAGTTCTCAGAGTATCACGTGGAAGACAGGTTCCTTGCTGTGGTTCGCTGGAATTGCTCAACAGGCGTCGCTGACGGGGGTTTATTGGTTGTTAGTCGTGACTAACCGCATGAAACTACTGAAATTACTCGGTTTTCACCGATGTTGGCCAACGGTCAACGTCGCCTCCAGACCCTTCGAGTTCAGCAGCGGGTCGAAAACGCGTCCATAGCCTTGAGAGGGTCTTCGTCCCCGGGTGCTGCGTACTTCGTGGGTTGCGTCGCGCTCGAGGGGCTATCGTTTGAGACGCGATCGGGGTGGCGGTCGACTTCGGCTCAAGACGCGGTGGATGACGTGTGCTGTATTTTTCTGCRGCCGAGAAGGCTCGCATGGTTCTGCTCGGATTTTTTTGCGCCTGGCGTCGAGGAAGAGGAGGGCGCTGAGTTTCTCTCACCGCCCATTGCCTTTTGCTTCAGCCCTAGAAAGCGGCTTTGCGCCGTCATGCGATCATCCTCGCTCAGGGCTTCTAGCGGCCTACCGTCCAAATCATGGCGATGGGAGTCGGGCTGGGCACTCGCGAAATAATATCGCTTGGAGTGGGCAAAGGCAGCAACCGCGCGGCGCAACGTCGTCATGCCAACACCAGGTTTCAAGAGCGGGCGAATTTCCTCAAAAAGTCCAATAGCAAAGGGTCGGATAGTATCGCCTGACCTCGCCGGCAGGATCCCAACCGGACGGACAAGCAAAGCGTTTACGGCGTCTGCTTTCTGGATGGCGATCTCCGAAGCTACGATCGGGCCGCGGCTGACTGTCCAACGTTTTGTCATATGTACCAACCCCCTATTTTCTTCCCTGCAAGGCTGGGATCTACATCGTTTAAGCTGTTCTTGTGCAGAAATGCATATTGTGGTGGCCGATCTCAAGGCCCAACTGCGCTTCATCCTTCTATTTGGTACAGAACAGTCAGGCGACTAAGCGGGAGCGCTATGCAATGCTCGCCCTCGTCTTTGCGGGAGTGGCGGTCCCCGACAGAATCCTCTATATTGCAAACATGAGCGACGAACAGACCATATCGAACTCCACCAAGTCGGCCGTTGAGAAGGTCCTTCGTGACCGGCTCGGCCAGGCAGGGTTTTCTGGCGCCGACATTCGGGCCGATCGAGACAGCGATGGCGACCCGATCCTGCTCGTCGACGTGAGGTATGCTTATTCGGACAGGCCGATCAGTTCGAAACTCACTTACGGTCTTTCGACCGAGGTGCGAAAGGCTTTGAGCGCCCTTGGAGAGACGCGGTTTCCGCATATTCGGCATCATTTCGACGAACAACAGAAGATTGCAAGTTAAGCCGTGTCGGATGATTTAATCGCCACTGCTCGGCGGCTTGCCAAGGCCAGCCCCAAGCGTCCACAACAGTCCGACCTGAAACGCGGCGTCAGCACAGCCTACTATGCGCTGTTTCATGCGCTTGCGTGCGATTGTGCCGATCTGCTCGTGGGTACGGGCGAAACGCGCAGTGAACCCGCATGGGCGCAAGTTTATCGGACACTCGAGCATGGCGTTGCAAAAAACTCCTGCAAAGCGACGGCAAGCCGCGGCTTCCCGAGCAGTATTGTCTCCTTTGCCGATACGTTTGTCGYCCTGCAGGAAGAGCGTCACCGCGCCGATTACGACCCGCTTGTACGGTATGTCCGGGCCGAAGTCCTCGTTCTGATCGACAACTGCGAGCAGGCAATCCGGGATCTTGCATCGGCGCCGCGATCGGATCGCAAGGCGTTCGTAATCTGGGTTCTGTTCCAGAAAAAAAGATAGGACCGTTTGCCCGGAAGCTGCAGCGGTTACGTCGGCTTCGGGTGCAATTTTAAAAGCCTATCGTGTTCACCGGTGCCATACCACGCGACATCTCAAATTGGACAAGCGCCACATCGGCGGAGATGACCACGAAATCCTCTTGCGGTGTTCACTTACTTTCGTCCGGCTTGACTCTAAACGCGGCACGACCAAACGCCTCGGTGGATGCCAGACTGCCTAGCGGAGGTCGCGCTTTCGGTGCGCTGGGACTATTACGATGTGGCTCCTTCGGCTGTGGTTGTCATAACCATAGCAATTATCACAGCATCGGGAGCTCGAAACGCACGTCGGACGGATGCGAACATGTTTCCGCGAATCTTGCGCCGGAGGAATCCCCATAAGACGTGGGCGCCGCCCTTCGGGCAGGGCTGGCGGCAAAGCGGTAGCCCGTTGTCGGTCTCCCCTTTTCGGGCGGCCATCCCTGACGCACGCCGAACGGACCGTACCGCTTGCGGCTTGCCGGCGGCAAGGGAAGCTTCGCCGCGTCGCGCGCTGCCCGGTGTTGATTGCACGCTCGCCGCGCTCTTGCGATCCCCACTGGATCGCTGGTACAGCAGCCCCAGTTATCGAGGTGTCATTCCGTGAAAAAAACCAACCGCAGCTTCACCGTCGAATACAAGAACACGCGGCGCAAAGCAGAGCGCAAGCCGAATTCGATATGGGGAGATCTCGATTTGAAGTCGGTGACTCGGCAGGCAAACGAGGCGGCGTTTTCCTCATCAGGCGAGCACGGCGACGCCGCCCAGGTTTTCCAGCCTAGAGGGCAGGTTAATTCGACAGAGCCGATGTTGACACCGGTGATGCCGCAGCCGAAAAATGCATCGGCGACAGAGGAGAACCCCATGCCAGAGGAAAACGAGACGGTGACGGAAACAAACACGGCAACCTCCGCCGAGGTAGTGCCCCCTGCGCCGGTGAAACAGCGCAAGCCCCGAACCAAGAGGGTCGCCGCGCAAGGGGATCCGTCTCAGGTCGCGGGGGCGGCATCAGACAGCACCGATGCGATAGCCGGCAAGCCGAGACGCGGCCGTAAAGCGAAGACGATCCCGGCTGCAAGTCTTGCAAAAAGAAAACCTCTCGACCGCGTGCGTAAGACGACGGACGCTGCAGCCACCACCCCGGTGGATGCCATCGACGACATGGCGGAGCTTCTGCGGCTTGAAGACGAAAACCGCAGCCTGCGCAAGCAGCTTTCCGAAAAGCTGCGGGCCGAGAATGCGGATCTGCGAAAGCGGCTCAATCTCGCTTGACGGGCGAAGGCACACCCGGCCAGCCGTGACCGGTGAGGTCGAGGAGGTCACGACGGCGGCCGCCCGGTTCGCGCTCGCTTTGTGCAGGCGGGTAGAACACGAGGTCAATGACAATGGCATCCTTTTGGAATTTCGTTGCCCGTTTGACGTCAAGGCGGCGTAAGGAACAGCAAGGAGCCCGCCGACACCTGGCGCCGAGCAACAAGGCGACGCAACACCGCCGGCTGCCGGGGCGGTCCCTGGCGATGCTGCGCGCCTGAGTGAGCCGCCGYGACCCGGTGCGATCGCGGGGGAGCCGGGCAAAGCGGTAGACGCTGTCGATGTTGCGGTAGAGCCCGAAATCCCAACGTCCTTGCCAGTCCCACAGGCCGCTGCGAGAAGGCGGCAGAGGAACAGGGCCACGGAAGCAACCGCCGGACGCCAGCTTGCGAACGCCTCCACCGTTACCGCGCAGGCCATCAGCCTCGATGACGAGATAAAGCTCTTGCGCAGCGAGCTTATTCGCAAACTGCGGCTGCAGAACGCTCAACTCATGACCATGTTGGAACGGTTCGAGCGTTAGGTCGCGGATCGCGGGCATGCCAGCGATGAGTTTGCGGTGGCGGAAATGACGGCTCGCCGGCTCTGCGGACATCGCGAACTCCAGCACCACTCGTCTCCGTGAACACCGCCCGGTGATACTGGCTTGAGGTGTAGTGCGCCCGACGTTGAGCAATAACAAAAGCGCGCCACCGGAGCCATAGCGCTGCCAGACCCTCGGGCTCCGATCAGATAGTGCACATTGTCTGCTGGCTAAAATCAGCGCTTTCCATCTCCGACAACCATGCGCAGGTTCTCGAACACTCCCGGTGCAAACTGGAACTGTCGCGCCGTGCCGCGCCCCATCGAGTTCTTGCCGAGCGTCTCAAGCAGGATGCCTCGCTCGACCAGAAGATCCATAGTTTCAATGACGCCGCCGCGCGTCATTCCGGTGATTTCTATTATATTCGATAGCGTTAGCTTTTCATGCGCCTGGTGCATCATGTAGAGGATATTCATCATCCCGATCTGTTTGATGCGGGACTGCGCCGATTCGCCCTCGATCGGCTTTTCCAGAATTTCACGCACTGCGAAGACAGATAAAGCTTGGCTTTGCCATCGGTCACTCAAATTGCTTGCCATCGGTTTAACTATCCATTATTTGCATAGTCTATGGGTTGAGGCGAGTCGCTTCTCAATTCCAACCGACATTGGAGAAACCGGAGGGTAGGGGGCATGCGAGGCCTTTTCTTTCGAACGATCATAGCAGTTTTCGGGTTCGCTTCACTGTATACCATTTCGGAGCGAAGCGCTCGCGCCGACGAATGGGGTTGCCAGGTTATCCTGTGCTTATCCAATCCAGGTGGCCCGATGCAATATGGCGAGTGCCGGCCCCCGATCCGAAAACTCTGGCGTCACCTCGCGAAAGGACGCTCGTTTCCGGTCTGCAGCGGCGTCGGCTTTCAGAGCTCTCGGCCCCGCTACGAGCCATACTACTGCAATCTCGGCTATCGCTTATCGAGTGGCTACGGACCACGGGGGAGAGACGCGACGTGCGTTTCTACATCGCCGCAGGCCGTGAGCGATAGTTTCTGCCGGCGGGATCGAGACGACCGCGGTGGGAACAACGGCTCAGTTATGTCTCCGCGCTGGCAAAAGGAAAACGGCCGCCATCAGTGCATGGCGTATACCGTAGCCCGTCCCTTGGTGCGCGATAAACCTCGGTACATCGATGTGACGATCGACGGGGCCGGCAAGCAGAGGGTGTGGTTCTGAACATGCCCGTTGCCTTCCTGGATCTTGCAAAGACCTGTGCACCCTTCGTTGCATCGGAAACCCTTGCGGGCGTCGTCAGCCTCGAGAGTCGGTTCGCTCCGTTCAACATCCGGATCAACAGCGGCGCACCACTCGAGCGGCAACCTGCGACGAAGGCCGAGGCAATCGAAATCGCCACATCGTTGGGAGCAGAACGCCATGACATCCAGATTGGTCTCGGCGGCATCGGACTCGAAGAATTGCGTAGGCTGAAACTCTCGATATCCGACGCTTTCGATTCATGCCTTAACCTCCAGGCCACGGCGACGCTGCTCGACGGTTACTATCGCCTCGCGGTCAAGTTGGGTGCCGACCCCACCAGGGCCGAGCAGGTCATGCTGCAATCTTACTACGGACGTGATGATCCATCTGTCGGTGCCATGGTCAAATATGACGATCAGGTTCGCCGCGAAATCGAACGGCTGGGGCCGACCATCGCACGAGTGACAATTGGCGACAGGGGAGAGGGGAGGGATGACGACCTCCCGAACGAAATTCCCAGCGCAGACGCCGTTGCCGAGGTTGTGGCGGCGAACTCCCCGGAAAAAACAGCCGCGATCTCCGCGGCGCCGGCATGGGACGTCTTCAAGACCCGACGCCGATCATCCGTCATCGTGTTTCAGAATAATAAAATGGAGCAGAGTGAATGACTTTCAGTTCCCGTTTCCGCCCGATCGCAGCCTCGTCCGTGATGGCAATGGCCATCGTTGCGACATTGGCTGAGCCCGCCTTCGCGCAGGCCGCTGGCATCGAGACAATCCTGCAGAACATTGTCGATCTTCTAACCGGCAATATTTTCCGGCTATTGGCCACGATCGCGGTGATCGTCATCGCGATCGCGTGGATGTTTGGCTACATGGATCTGAGGCGGGCCGGTTACTGGATCATTGGCATCGGTGTAATCGCGGGCGCCTCAGAGCTCGTCGGCACCATCGTCGGGAGCTGATGGGTATGGCGGCCGGCCGACCGACGCTCGAAGAGGACACGCTGTTCATTGCTTGCACGCGACCGGCGATGATCGCGGGTGTGACGATGGAGGCCATGGGCATGAACGTGATGGCCACGACGATCTTCTACCTCGTTGCCGGTTCGATTGCCTATGCGCTGGTTGGCGTCGTCTTCCATTTCGTGTTTCGGGCTCTCGTCAAGCACGATCACAACATGTTCCGCATCCTGCTGGCTTGGGTCGAGACACGCGGCCGTTCCCGCAACAGTGCCTATTGGGGCGGTGCAACACTCTCGCCTCTCCGACTGGCCCGCCGCTTTGACGAAAGGGATATAGGATTTGCCTAGCATCGCCACCCTCAGATCTCGTGAGCTCCTACCCGAGGCGTTCATTCCCTATGTGCGCCACATTGACGAGAAGACAATTGCGCTCGACTCCCGCACGTTGATGGTCATGGTCGCACTGGACGGTGTGTCGTTCGAAACCGCTGATGTGCTCGACCTTAACGCCCTCTATCGCGACCTCAACACGCTCTATAGAAACATCGCCGATGAGCGGCTCGCCCTGTGGACGCACCTAATCCGCCGCAGAGACCGCGACTATCCCGATGGGACGTTTGCAACGCCATTCTCCGCCGCGCTGAATGATAAGTACCGCGAGCGCATGGTGCGCGAGGACCTGTTCCGCAACGATCTTTATCTGACCGTCCTCTGGTCACCGGCCCGAGATCCAGCCGACAAGGCGGTTAAACTGCTCTCGCGCCTCCGGCGTGCAAAGCACGGTGGCTTCGAGCTTGACGAAGAAGCCCTCAAACAACTTCAGGACAAGGTCCTCGATCTTACCGCTGGACTGAAGCGTTTCGAACCGCGCGCGCTCTCCCTCTACGACCAGGACGGCATGCTGTTCTCCGAGCCGAGCGAGGTCTTGCATCAGATCGTCGGCGGTAGGCGCGAACGAGTGCCGCTGACCGAAGGTCGCATCGCCTCGGCGATTTACTCCGACCGCGTCATCATCKGGCGCGAGACGATCGAAATTCGGYATGAGGCGGCAACCCGGTTTGCCGGCATGCTGAGCTTCAAGGAATACCCGGCCCGGACAAGGACCGGCATGCTGGACGGCGTGCTGACCAGTCCGTTCGAACTGATGCTTTCTCAATCTTTCTCCTTCGTGTCGAAGGCGGACGCTCGGGTCATCATGGGGCGAAAGCAAAACCAGATGGTCAGCAGCGGTGACAAGGCGGCTTCCCAAATCGATGAACTCGACAATGCCATGGACGATCTGGAGTCCAACCGGTTCGCGCTCGGCGAGCATCACCTGACACTCTCCGTGTTCGCATCGACAGTGAAGGAACTGACGGACAATCTTGCAAAGGCTCGCGCCAGCCTGACCAATGGTGGCGCCGTCGTCGCGAGAGAGGATCTTGGTCTCGAGGCTGCCTGGTGGGCGCAACTGCCGGGCAATTTCCGCTACCGGGCACGATCGGGTGCTATCACCTCGAAGAACTTCGCGGCACTGTCACCGTTCCACTCCTATCCGATCGGGCAGAAGGATGGCAACGAATGGGGACCGGCTGTTGCTCTGCTCAAGACGGCTTCTGGATCACCCTATTATCTCAATCTGCATTACGGCGATCTCGGCAATACCTTCATGTGCGGGCCATCGGGCGCCGGCAAGACCGTGATCGTGAATTTCATGCTGTCGCAGCTGGAGAAACACGATCCGCACGTTGTGTTCTTCGACAAGGATCGCGGCGCGGACCTCTATGTCCGCGCCGCTGGAGGCACCTACCTCCCCCTGAGGAATGGTGTCCCGACCGGCTGCGCTCCCCTCAAGGCCCTCGATCTCACGCCAGAGAATAAAGTGTTTTTGGCACGTTGGGTCGGAAAGCTTGTGGGCTCCGGGACACGAGAACTGACGGTCACAGAACTTCGCGACATCGCCGGCGCGATTGATGGCCTTGCCGACCTGCCCGTGGACCGCCGGACGATCGGAGCTCTGCGGACCTTTCTCAACAACACCGACCCGGAAGGGATCGCGGCCCGGCTCCGCCGGTGGGAGAGGGGAGGGCCGCTTGGCTGGGTCTTCGACAATGTCATCGAGGACATCGGCTTTGGCGATTTCGGCGGCTCGGCCAAGTTCATTGGCTACGACATGACGGATTTCCTCGACAACGAGGAAATCCGCACGCCACTGATGGCCTATCTCTTTCACCGCGTCGAACAGCTGATTGATGGCCGTCGGATCATCATCGTTATCGACGAATTCTGGAAGGCGCTTCAGGACGAAGGGTTCCGTGATCTTGCACAGAACAAGCTGAAAACCATCCGCAAGCAGAACGGCTTGATGCTGTTTTCCACGCAGAGCCCCCGCGATGCGCTGATCTCGCCGATCGCACACACCATCATCGAGCAATGCCCGACACAGATATTCCTCCCCAACTCGCGCGGCAGCCATGCCGACTACGTCGACGGTTTCAAGCTCACGGAGCGGGAATACGAATTGATCGCGCGCGAGCTTTCTGTCGATAGCCGAAGGTTCGTGTTGAAGCAGGGACACAACAGCGTCGTCGCCGAGCTCGACCTCAACGGTTTTGACGAGGAACTCGCCATCCTTTCCGGTCGAACCGCCAATGTCGAACTCGTCGATGCGATCCGCGCGGAGGTCGGCAATGACGTCAAGGACTGGCTTCCCATTTTCCAACAGCGAAGGAGTGCAAGCTGATGGCTTCCTATCGACTACAGGGCGCGCTGCTCGTTACAGTGATCCTGCTTTCTGCCCAAGGTGCGGGGGCCCAAGGGATTCCGGTCATCGATCAGACCGCTATCGCCAAGCAGATCGAAAGCATCGCGCAGCTCAAGTCTCAACTCGACGCGCTGAACACGCAAATCGAGAAGGCACAGCAGCTTTATGGTTCGCTCAACAAGCTGACCGACATGGCGGATGTCGCCAGCGTGCTCAACGATCCGGCGATCCGCAAGGCGCTTCCGTCCGATTTCGCGGCCATCGAGGGGTTGCTCAAAGGCAGTGGCACCGGCGTATTCGGAGATTCCGCCTCGAAATTCCTGGACAGTAACGCGACCTACCGCACCAGTGCCGACGATTTCTATGCCAAGGAATTGTCGCGTGTTCAGAGCCAGAGTGCCGGTCAGATGAGCCTTGGTCAGCAGATCTACGATGCTGCGACCAAGCGCATCGACGGGATCGATCAACTGCGCGAGAAAATATCGTCGGCAAGCGATTCCAAGGACATTGCGGACTTGCAGGCCCGGCTTCAGGCCGAACAGGCGTTCCTCCAGACGGACGTGCTGCGGATGGAAGGGTTGCGGATGGTACAGCAGGCACAGACCCAGGTCGATGAACAACGGAAATCAGAGGATTGGCGCCAACGCATGGACGCCATGAAGGCGGCGCTGCAGTGAGGCGGGTTCCGATTCTCGTCTCGCTGGCTCTTCTGGCAGGCTGCTCGCAGGGGTCCGAGCGAACGTACACGGTCGAAGAGTTTGTCGCCGATCCCGAGCTGCTGGCCCGTACGATTTCTGATTGCCGAGGCAATCCGGGTGAATTGCGCGACACGCCGAACTGCCGGAGTGCGGAAGCGGCAGATGGCAGGCTTCGCCTTCAGAATATGCGCAAAGCACTGGGAGGTTGAGCCGATGTATCAGGTCTTCGAATTCATCGATGGACAGTTCAAGCAACCGCTGGAGACATTCGTCTCGGACGGGACCTCAAACATCGCCGAATGGGTGACGGGGCCATTGACGGCAGCTGTCACACTTTACGTGGTCCTCTATGGCTATCTGGTTCTACGTGGGTCCGTGCAGGAGCCCATTCTCGACTTTGCCTTTCGCGCGATAAAGCTCGCGATCATCGTCATGCTGGTCAAGAACGCCGGCGAATACCAGACCTACGTAACCAACATCTTCTTCGATGTGTTGCCACGCGAGATTGCCCAGGCCCTGAATTCGGGGGCGGCCCCGAGCGCCAGCACGTTCGACAGCCTGCTGGATAAGGGTCAGGCTTCTGCGACCGATATATGGTCGCGCGCCTCCTGGCCGGTCGACATCGTCACCGGGGTTGGTGGCATGATGGTCATCGGCGTCAGCTTTCTCGTTGCAGGGATCGGTTATGTGGTCTCTCTCTACGCACGGTTGGCGCTGGCAATCGTGTTGGCGATCGGGCCGATCTTCATAGCGCTCGCCATGTTTCAGTCGACGCGGCGCTTCACAGAATCCTGGATTGGGCAGCTTGCTAACTTCGTGATCCTGCAGGTTCTCGTCGTCGCGGTCGGCTCGCTCTTGATTTCCTGCATCGACTCGACCTTTACCGCGATCGACAGCTACACCGACGTTCTCATGCGGCCGATCGCTCTCTGCGCCATCGGCATCGCCGCCCTTTATGTTTTCTACCAGCTTCCAAGCATCGCGTCAGCCTTGGCATCTGGCGGTGCGTCGCTGGCTTATGGCTATGGCGCCGCGCGAGATGCGCACGAAGGCATGTTGGCCCGGGGAACATCAGATACCGGCCGGATGATTGGTCGCGGGGCTCGCGTTGCTGGCCGTGCCTTCGGATCAAGAAATTCCGGCGCGTGACATCCGCACAAGACAATAAGAAAAGGCCTGCCTGAATGATTAAACCTGCCCTGTTGCTCGTTCTCGCTGCCACGCTCGGCGGCTGCGCATCACTGACATACCCGTTACCGAAGTGCGATGGCTATTCACGCMGCCCCCTGAACCGTTCGATGTGGGAATGGCAGGGAGACAGCAAACTGAAGGACCAACAATCGAACGCAAGCTCCTCCACGTCCGTGACACCATTTGCTGAGGAGGCGAGGGAGCCCGCAGCCTTCGCGCACATGGAAGTCGACGGTTCCTATCGCCGTTGTGAGGGATGAGGCATGGCGCCGGCAGATAATCTCAAGAGTTATTTCGACAAGGCGCGTCGTTTCGATCAGGACCGACTGATCCAGATCGAACGTTCGAACCGGATCGCGTGGTCCATCGCGATCGCGTCCGGCATTGTCGCCAGCGTCTCCGTCTTTGCCATTGCGGGTCTCACGCCGCTCAAGACGATAGAGCCTTTCGTCGTTCGCGTCGACAATTCGACTGGCATTGTCGATGTCGTGTCGGCGTTGACGTCGACGGCCGGAACCTACGACGAGGCGGTGACAAAATACTTCGCTGCCAAGTATGTGCGCGCCCGCGAGGGTTATGTCTGGAGCGAAGCACAAGAAAACTTCCGCACGATCGCCCTTCTGTCGACCCAGCCGGAACAGACACGTTTTGCAGCCATGTATCGGGGCAGCAACCCCGAATCGCCTCAAAACGTCTACGGCCGAACTGCCACGGCGAGGATCGATATCGCGTCGATTTCACTCATCAATCAGAATGTTGTCTCCGTGCGCTACATGCGCACCATCACACGAGGCGAGGACGTTCGAACGACCCATTGGGTTGCGACCTTGACCTTCTCTTATGTCAACGCCCCGATGTCATCGACAGACCGGCTGGTGAACCCCCTCGGTTTTGCCGTCAGTGAATATCGAGCAGATCCCGAGGAGGTGAGATGATGCGCAGCGTGGCAATCGTCGCATTCGTCCTATCCGTTTTCATGTCACCGGCGCTCGCTCTGGAGATCCCACGCGGCGCCTCGCAGGACAGCCGGGTCCGCTTCGTGAACTATCAGCCCTTCAACATCACGAAAGTCGTTGGCACCTTGCGATCATCCGTACAGGTCGAGTTTGCCTCTGACGAAGAAATCGCCCATGTGGCGCTCGGCAACAGTGTCGCCTGGGAAGTCGCGCCGGCTGGCAACATCCTGTTCCTGAAACCCCGCGAGAACCAGCCGGTGACGAATATTTCCGTGGTGACGACCCGCCGGGATGGCTCGACCCGGAGTTATCAGATGGAACTAACGGTGCGGGACGGTTCTGTCGAAGCCGGGCAAAACACCTATTTCTATGTGAAATTCAGATACCCCGAGGATGAAGCTGCGTTTCGCCGGCAGCAAGCAGCGTCCAGGGCCCTCGCGGCTCAGGCGAAGGATGCCGACAATGTGCTGGCTCTCCACGAAGCGTATGGTCCCCGAAACTGGCGCTACTCTGCCCAAGGCTCTCAGGCGCTGGAGCCRCAAAGCGTCTACGACAATGGAAAGATCACGACGTTTGCCTTCGTCGGCAATCAGGAAATGCCCGCCATCTATATCGAAAATTCGGACGGGTCAGAAAGCCTGGTTCCGAAGTCCGTCGACGGCAATCTCGTCATGGTGCACGCCATCAGCCGCAAGTTCATCCTGCGGCGGGGCAAGGACGTGCTTTGCGTCTTCAACGAGGCCTACGACCGTGTCGGCATTAATCCCGATACCAACACGACGTCTCCCTCGGTAGAGCGCGTCGTCAAAACCGACAACGCGCAATAGGGTACGACATCCATGGCTCAAGAAGATGAAACCCGCATTCCCGGAGAGCGTGCGGAATCAGTCACCGGCCGGCGGATGGACAACAATCCTCTTTTGAAACGGGGCGCGGTCGCGATTGCGATCGTTGCGTTTGTCGGCTTTGCCCTTTGGTCGACAACGGCGACGAAGACAAAGGATGACAATATCCAGCCTGAACGCGTGGTTATTCGCCAGACGAATCCGTTTGAGGCCGCCAAGGAAAAGGCCGAACCGGTTCAGGTCGTCCCGGAAGTGAAGTTGCCGACGCCCGTCGTCGAACCGCTCGTAGAGGAACAGGATAAATTGCTTGATTCCGCCCGCCGCGCCCCGGTGATGGCCTTCAGCAGCGGGCAGAAAAACACCAAAGACCGACGGGAGGCCGATAGTTCGAATTCGCCTGACAGCAATTTCGTGCCATTCGACAACAACATGATGGGCCAAAACCAGCAGAACAACGACCAGCAGCGTTTTGACGGTCTCCTGCGGCCAACCCGGCTCGAGGGGTCGCGCGCGGGCACGCTCGGCAATCGGGACTTCATCGTGGCGATGGGGACTTCGATCCCTTGCGTGCTCGAAACGGCGCTGGCATCCGACCAACCGGGTTTTACCACTTGCGTGATCAACCGCGATGTTCTTTCCGACAACGGCCGGGTCGTGCTGATGGAAAAGGGCACGCAGGTCGTCGGGGAATATCGGGGCGGGCTCCAGCGCGGACAAAAGCGTCTCTTCGTTCTCTGGAACCGGGCAAAAACACCGAAAGGCGTCATCGTCACGCTTGCCTCGCCCGCGACAGATGCCCTTGGACGCGCAGGCGTCGATGGCTACGTCGACACCCATTGGTGGGAGCGCTTCGGCAGTGCTCTTTTGCTTTCGATCGTCGGTGACGCGACCAGCTATGCCAGCAGCCAGTTGCAGGATAGCGATGTCGATGCACAGAACACCACGAGCGCCGGCCAACAGGCGGCCGCGATCGCTGTCGAACAATCGATCAACATCCCGCCTACGCTGAACAAGCATCAGGGCGAACAGGTCTCGATTTTTGTTGCTCGCGACCTCGACTTTTCCGGAATCTATCGTCTGCGGGTAACCGAACCCAAGAACCGCATTTTCGACCGCGCCGTGCTGGGTGATTTTTCGCCGCGGTCGACGCTCGTGACGAAGTAGGATAGGGAATGTCGGAGGGACAGGACTCGGCTGTCGTAAGCGAACTCTTGAAGCCGTTTTCGCCCTATCTCCAGGACCCATCCCTTTATGAAGTGATTGTGAATCGGCCCGGGCAGGTGCTGACAGAAGGTTCAGGTGGTTGGCGGACCCATGATAAACCGGAACTGACCTTCGAGAAGCTTATGCGCCTCGCCCGGGCCGTCGCCAGTTTTTCTCATCAGTCGATTGATGAGATGCGTCCGATCTTGTCGGCAACGCTTCCAGGTGACGGGCGGATCCAGATCGTGATCCCACCGGCGACGTTGAAGGAGACGGTCAGCATCACAATACGAAAACCGTCCTCGGTCGACTTCAGCCTTGATGATTTGGAGGCAAACGGATTCTTTGAAAAAACGCGCGCAGCGTCTCTTGGGCCATCCTCCCGGGATGAGGAACTGACCGAAATCTACCGTGCTGGCCGTTTTAAGGACTTCCTGCGTCAGGCAGTCATTGCCCGCAAGAACATCATCATCTCGGGCGCAACGGGTTCAGCCAAAACCACCCTTTCGAAAGCGCTCATCAAACATATTCCCGAAGCCGAGAGGATCATCTCGATCGAAGACACGCCTGAGCTGGTGATATCACAGCCAAATCATGTGCGGCTGTTCTACTCAAAGGGCGGGCAGGGTCTTTCCCTTGTGGGGCCGCGTGAGCTGCTGGAATCATGTCTTCGTATGCGGCCAGATCGCATCTTGCTACAGGAACTTCGGGACGGAACTGCGTTCTACTACATCCGCAATGTCAATTCAGGCCATCCCGGTTCGATAACGACTGTTCATGCCAATTCAGCAGAACTTGCCTTCGAGCAGCTGGCCCTCTTGGTAAAGGAGTCAGACGGTGGAGCCGGCATTGATCGCGCTGACATTCTCACGATGCTAAAGGCTGGCATTGATGTTGTGGCGCAGTGCAAGCGAGAGAATGGTACATTCCGGTTAGCGGAAGTGCTGTTCACAGGGGCATCGAAAGATTGAGCTCCGCCCGATTTTTCCGAGGCGCGCGCTGGTGTCGAATTCGTCAAAAGAAGCGTCATACCCGACTGCTCGACCCACGTCCCGCCTTCGGGCCAAACGTCTCGACGATCTCACACCGCGCGACCACGCCTCCGGGCCCCTGATTTAGCAATGCCAGGACAGCGGCCCGATCCATAGGGACCGTCTCCATCCTCTCGAGAACCGTTGTCGCCCATTCCATTTCAGGGTCAACCTCAACGTCCTCGCGCAAAGAAATCACCGCACTGCGGGCTTCCTCAAGACTGTCAAAAAAAATGTCCGAAATGCCCGTCGGCTTCCATCGTTCCTCCGGAGGAATTCCGGCAACCGAGTAGGTGTAGAATGTAAAAGAGCGCGGGTTTTCCAACGATTTCTCCTTGAGCATTGCTGGCGGTACGCCCCCGCCTTTCAATACTCATTGACCCCCGGCCGCGGGGAGTTCGAAACCGTGTATCCACAGCCCTGTAGCCTTTAGTTCGAGAACCTGGACATACGCCACAGGCTCCCCGACGCTGAAGGTCAAGGAGGGGGTCTTTTGGGTAGACCCAACCATTGGATACAGGGGTTTCGACGCCCCAGAGCAGCGCGTACTGCTCCAACGTCAGGTTACGACATCCCATTGAATTTGTCCTCAATTTTCTGCCACACCATGGCGCCGACAGAAGGATTTGCCCTTGAGCGGGGCGGATAGCGGYGGAAGGAAAGGCGTTGGCCGCCGGTGACGCGGCGGGTGCCGGCCGGAAGCGGTGAGGGCGGTGGGTGTGGTTGGAGGAAAAGGGGGGAAGGAGGGTTTGTGGCGGATTGAGGTTGTCGGAGAGAGGC
>NZ_JARWKZ010000062.1:0-28805 GCF_050577975.1 Rhizobium sp. BR 315
CGATCCGCTCGACCCAGGGTCAGGGCCTGATGCCGGACGGCACCTCGCGCTTCTCGATCGGCAAGGACAAGATCCATCACTATATGGGCTGCTCGACCTTCGCCAATTACACCGTGCTGCCGGAGATTGCCGTTGCCAAGGTCAATCCCGACGCCCCCTTCGACAAGATCTGCTATATCGGCTGTGGCGTGACCACCGGCATCGGCGCGGTCATCAACACCGCCAAGGTGGAGATGGGGGCAACGGCGATCGTCTTCGGTCTCGGCGGCATCGGGCTTAACGTCATCCAGGGTCTCAGGCTTGCCGGCGCCGACATGATCATCGGCGTCGATCTCAACAACGACAAGAAGGAATGGGGCGAGCGCTTCGGCATGACGCATTTCGTCAATCCGAAGGAGGTTGGCGACGATATCGTGCCCTACCTCGTCAACATGACAAAGCGCGGTGCCGACCAGATCGGCGGCGCCGATTATACCTTCGACTGCACGGGCAACACCAAGGTGATGCGCCAGGCGCTGGAAGCCTCGCATCGCGGCTGGGGCAAGTCGGTGGTCATCGGCGTTGCCGGCGCCGGCCAGGAGATCTCGACGCGTCCGTTCCAGCTGGTGACGGGCCGCTCGTGGATGGGCACGGCCTTCGGCGGCGCCCGTGGCCGCACCGATGTGCCGAAGATCGTCGACTGGTACATGGAGGGCAAGATCGAGATCGATCCGATGATCACCCACACCATGCCGCTCGAAGACATCAACAAGGGCTTTGAACTCATGCACTCCGGAAAGAGTGTCAGGGGTGTCGTCATCTACTGACGCTCCAAGCCACAGGAAAGAAATATATGCGGCGCTTGAGAAATGCGCCGCATATAGCTGAAAAGATTGAGTTTCATGATTTATGTCGATGCCGATGCCTGCCCGGTCAAACCGGAGATCCTGAAAGTTGCCGAACGCCACGGCATCGAGGTCACCTTCGTCGCCAACTCGGGGCTGCGGCCATCGCGGGATCCGATGGTGCACAACGTCATCGTCTCCAACGCCTTCGATGCTGCCGACAACTGGATCGCCGAACATGCGGTTGCCGGTGATATCGTCGTTACTGCCGACGTGCCGCTCGCTGGGCGCTGCGTTGCAGCCGGAGCATTCGTGACGGGCCCAACTGGCCGCATCTTCGACAAGACGAATATCGGCATGGCCACAGCCATGCGCGATCTCGGCGCACATCTTCGCGAAACCGGCGAAAGCAAGGGGTACAATGCCGCCTTCTCGCCGCGTGACCGCTCCGCCTTCCTCGAAACCTTCGACCGGCTTTGCCGGTGGGCAAAAGCCCATCAAACGCCTGGAGACCAGCCGTGAACATCATTTCCCAGAACACCGCCTTCGGCGGCATGCAGGGTGTCTTTTCGCATGAATCCGAAGCTTGCAAAGGCGAGATGACCTTTGCCGTCTTCGTGCCGCCGCAGGCGATCACAGAGCCTCGGCCGGTCCTCTGGTATCTTTCCGGCCTCACCTGCACCCACGCCAATGTCATGGAAAAGGGCGAGTATCGCCGCATGGCCGCCGAGCTCGGCCTGATCATCGTCTGTCCGGACACCAGTCCGCGCGGCAACGACGTGCCCGACGAGCTGACCAATTGGCAGATGGGCAAAGGCGCCGGCTTCTATCTCGATGCTACCGAGGCGCCCTGGGCCGAAAACTATCAGATGTATACCTACATCACGGAGGAGCTGCCCGCACTCGTCGCAAAGCAATTCCGCGTCGATATGAGCCGGCAAGGTATCTTCGGCCATTCCATGGGCGGCCACGGCGCCATGACGATCGCGCTGAAGAACCCCGATCGCTTCAAGAGCTGCTCCGCCTTCGCACCCATTGTCCAGCCGTCGACGGCCGATTGGTCCGCACCCGCCTTGGAAAAATATCTCGGCAGCGACAAGGCCGCATGGAGACGGTATGACGCCTGCTCTCTCGTCGAGGATGGCGCCCGCTTCCCCGAATTCCTGATCGACCAGGGCAAGGCCGACAGTTTCCTCGAAAACGGACTGCGCCCATGGCTGTTCGAAGAGGCGATCAAAGGCACCGGCATCGGTCTGACGCTGCGCATGCACGAGCGCTACGACCACTCCTACTACTTCATCTCCACCTTCATGGATGATCACCTGAAGTGGCATGCCGAACGGCTGGGAAAGTAAAGGTGGCATGACCCGCCGCCTTGAAATGTGCCTGCGGTAGAGGCATATAGAAAACGCGCAGACGACTGCGGCGGCCGGTACTCATAGCCGGCCGTAGACATCGCGGGGACGGCCTCGCTCTTAACAATGGAGCGTAACATGGCTTGGTTCCTGCTTTTCCTTGCAGGCTTGTTTGAAATCGGCTGGGCGGTCGGCCTGAAATATACTGACGGCTTCACACGGCCGATGCCGACGGCTCTCACGGTCATTTCTATGGTGATCAGCGTCGTGCTGCTAGGTCTCGCGGTAAAAACGCTGCCGATGGGCACCGCCTATGCGGTCTGGACCGGTATCGGCACGGTCGGCACCGTACTGCTGGGGATTTGGTTGCTCGGCGATCCCGCAACCTTCGTTCGGCTGCTCTGCATAAGCCTGATCGTGGCAGGCATCGCCGGCCTCAAGCTCGCCGCCTGACGGACCGGACCACAAGTCAAGGGCGCTGGCGATTGTCCAGTGCCCACGCTCCGGGGCCGGCAAACACCATAAACAAAAAGACGAAGCAGAACATTATCGGACCGTCGCCCTGGTTATTGGCCGGGAAGAAGTCTATCTGCGTGTGCACCATGAAATAGGCAATCGCCATTTCGCCGCTGAGGAGAAAGGCGACGGGCCGGGTGAAGAGCCCGAACAGAATGAGAATGCCGCCGACAAGCTCAATTATGCCCGCGACGAAGAACAACGTCGTGACCTCGAAAGGCGCTGGCGGAAAGCCGAAGAGCTTTTGCGTGCCATGTTCGATGAACAACACAGAAGTCACTATTCGCAAAATTGCGAGTGCTGCGGGCTGGTAAGGCGATAAGCGCTCGGCAAGTGACATGAAGATCTCCGTGCGAATTGGCAATGCGAACGGGATACTGTCGAACACCCTCCCGTTCCGTCGATACAGAATCAACACGCGAGAGACGAAATTATTCACCGGGCCTGAAGATCATCAGGCCCGGTTTCGATATGACTTACTTCTTGCGGCCGTCGATCGCCAGAAGACCCGGACCCGCGAAGATCAGGAACAGGAAAGCGAAGCAATACAGAATGGCCGCATCGCCCTGGTTGTTCACCGGGAAGAAATTCTGCGGCATGTGCGCCATGAAATAGGCGACCGCCATGTTGCCGCAAAGAATGAAGGCTACGGGGCGTGTAAACAGACCCAAAACGATTGCCAGACCGCCGAATGCTTCAAGAATACCCTGAAACAGCATCAGGGGCGGCAGAGAGCCAGTGAAGTGACCGCCGGCCGGAAAGCCGAAAAGCTTCTGTGTGCCGTGTTCGATGAACAACAGGCCAATAACGATACGCAGTACAGTAAGAGCATAGGGCTGATATTGATTCAGCCGTTCGGAAAGCGCCATTTTTGAACTCCAGTTTCGATTCCCCCTGTAGGAAGCAATAGAGCGACCTGCCTTGAACGGGAAAACAAGGATTCTGACGTCCAATCAATTTTCCGTGTGTAATCCGTGGCTTGATGTCACAGATTACAGAGGGATGTTGTCGTGTTTTTTCCAAGGATTGGTCAGATCCTTGTTGCGCAGCATCCGGAGCCCCTGCGCGAGGCGCCGCCGGGTCGAGCGTGGCATGATCACTTCGTCAATGTAACCGCGCTCGGCCGCGACGAACGGTGACAGGAAGCGATCCTCATACATCTTGGTATGCGCCGCGATCTTCTCCGGCTCGGCAATGTCCTTGCGGAAGATGATCTCGACCGCGCCCTTGGCGCCCATGACGGCAATCTGCGCCGTCGGCCAGGCATAGTTAAGGTCTCCGCGCAGATGCTTAGAGGCCATGACGTCATAGGCGCCGCCGAAAGCCTTGCGGGTGATGACGGTCAGTTTTGGCACGGTCGCCTCGGCATAGGCGAAAAGCAATTTCGCACCGTGCTTGATCAAGCCGCCATATTCCTGCGCCGTCCCCGGCAGGAAGCCAGGTACATCGACGAAGGTGACGATCGGGATATTGAAGCAATCGCAGAAGCGCACGAAGCGCGCGGCTTTCCGCGACGCATCGCTGTCAAGCACGCCTGCCAGCACCATCGGCTGATTGGCGACGAAGCCGACCGTGGCTCCCTCGATGCGGCCGAAACCACAGACTATATTCTTGGCGAAGCTTTCCTGGATCTCGAAGAAGTCGCCCTCGTCCGCCACCTTCAGGATCAGTTCCTTGATGTCGTAGGGCTTGTTGGCGTTAGCCGGGATCAGCGTATCGAGCGAGCTATCCGGCTCGGTGACGGATTGATAGCACTCGATCTCGGGCAGAGCCGCCGTATTCGACTGCGGCAGGAAATCGATGAGGCGGCGCACTTGCAGGAGCGTATCGATATCATTGTCGTAGGCAGCGTCGGCAATGGAAGATTTCGTCGTATGCACCGAAGCGCCGCCGAGCTGCTCGGAGGTCACGGTCTCATTGGTGACCGTCTTCACCACATCCGGCCCGGTCACGAACATGTAGGAGGTATCGCGGACCATGAAGATGAAATCGGTCATCGCGGGCGAATAGACGTCGCCGCCCGCACAGGGCCCCATGATGACGGAAATCTGCGGAATGACGCCGGAGGCCAGCACGTTGCGCTGGAACACCTCGGCATAGCCGCCGAGTGCGGCCACACCTTCCTGAATGCGGGCGCCGCCGGCATCATAGATCCCGATGATCGGCGCCCGGTTTTTCAGCGCCATATCCTGAACCTTGGTGATCTTCTCCGCATGTGCTTCTGAAAGAGAGCCACCGAAGACTGTGAAATCTTTGGCAAAAATGAAAACGGTACGTCCGTTGACGGTGCCCCAGCCGGTCACGACGCCATCACCGGCGATCTTGCTCTTTTCCATGCCGAAATCGGTCGAGCGGTGCTCGACGAACATATCGAATTCCTCGAAGGAACCTTCGTCCAGGAAGATGTCGATGCGCTCTCGGGCCGTCAGCTTGCCGCGCGCATGCTGCGCATCGATCCGCGCCTGCCCGCCGCCAAGTCTTGCGACTTCGCGACGACGCTCCAGTTCCAAAAGGATTTCCTTCATGCGGCCCTCTCTCCTTCGCTGCTCGGGCTTAGCACGGCGCGAGCCTCCTTTGAAGCTATCGGCTCAGTTTGCCAACCGCGGCGTGTTCAGCGAGAAGATGGAGCGGATGCGGGCGGCAATGTCTTCCGCCATCAGCTCATCGGCCGTTGCATGATCGGGCGCGGTTGTCGCCATATCGAACGATGCCATGGCAATCACCGCGCCACCATCCAGCGACGCAGCGTCGATATTGACCTTGGCACTGTTGCGATCCTGGTTGAAACTGCGCCCCTTGCGCACGTCTGACAGGCGGACAGTCAGCGTAACCTGCGGCAGCGCCGCATTGTGGTTCGTGGCCGCGATCGCTGCATTCACTCGATCGTTGACGGCTTCGATCAGCACCGGCGAAACCGGCGGCAAAGCATGATCGGCAACAACCGTTGCACTGCGAACATCATAGGTCGGCGGAGGAGGATCGACGGACCAGTTCGCGCACGCCGTCAGTGCTAAACATCCCACGAGCGCCGATGCGACACCCGACCTCAACAACAACATGATACCTGTCCTGACTTCCGAACCCGCAAGATACGAAGACCACTATAAAGGACTGGAAATCAACAATATTCAACTGTGAAGAGCAGAGAAAACGTCGGTTGCCGCCTGAAATTCCTCGAAACGCTGCGCGCGACGCTGCTCCGCTTCCTCATCGCTGCCCCAGTGTTCGATCGTCCAGTCTTCGTCGAGATGGGCGAGCGACCAGACTTCGGCAAGCGGCAGCTGACCGGAGGCGAAAGCAAGCGCCAGGATCGCAGAGCCCGTCAGCGTCGTGATCGTATGCAGGCTGGCGAGCTCCATCGGCGTGTCGTATTTGCGCAGGGCCGCGGCGAAGGCGGCGATGGCCTCTTGCGGCTGCTCCTGATGCATGACGCCCTCGGCGAGAATGAAACGGGCTCCGACGTCGCGGGCTGCCCATTCGATCACCGGATTCCATCGCGCCGACTGCCGCTCAACTAGGCGTTCCGGGCCATCGGCGCGATAGCAGAGCAGATCGCTGCCGGAGAAGCGCACGATTTCGTCGAACACAGCTCCACTTTCGGCTGTCACGCCATCGATAGCACTGTTCACCAGGCGGGTTACGGGCATGGTTGCTGGATCGATGACCTTGGTCTGTCGCCCCCATTCGCCAGCCACGAGCTTGGCGAGCGCTTCGGTCGGCAGAGAGAGGGAATAGCGCGCCGGCGTCTTGACCACCTTGCCGTCGAGCGCGATGGCGTGACCACCCTCGTCCTTGCTGATCGTCACATCCTTGTAGAAGCGCTTGGGCAGCGGCTTCTTCATCTGGATCTGCGCACGGCGGATCGGATCGGGATGGCTCAGGCCTTCGGAAAGATCGTTCAACAGGTCGCGCATGGCGTCACCTCAGAGAATATGGCTCAACAAATCGTTCGGATGATGCGCAATCGCATCGGCGCCGGCCGCCAGAAGCTCTTCCACGGACGCATAACCCCAAGATACGCCGATCGCGGTCGCACCCGCTGCCTTCGCCATCTGCATGTCGTAGATCGCGTCGCCGATGACGATGGTGTCGTGCGGGTCCATGCCGGTTTCGGCACAGCATTCCGTCACCATGGCCGGATGCGGCTTCGACGGACAATCGTCGGCGGTGCGCGAAACCACGAAGTAAGGCGTGAAGCCGTTGACTTCAAGAATATGGGTCAGGCCACGGCGGGATTTACCCGTCACGGCACCGAGCAGAAGCTCTTCGCGGCCTGTAAGCGTCTCGATCAGTGACTTGATGCCGTCGAAGAGCGGCGTTTGCATATCCGCCTCGTCGCGCACGCCGGGGAAGATAGACTTGTAGTGGGCCGTCATGGCGATCGCTTCGTCATCGACATGCGGTTTGCCCTGCATCCGGGCAATGGCGATATCGAGCGAGAGGCCGATGATGGATTTTGTGGCCGAAACATCCGGGCGCTTGTAGCCAAAGTCAACGAAAGTCCGCGCCATGACCTCATGGATCAGCCGCACACTATCGACCAGCGTGCCGTCGCAATCGAAAAGTACTAGCTTCATTCGTCGTCCGGCTCCCCCGCCGATGCCTCGTCAAAACCGAGGAGATTCCATGTCTGCACCATATGCGGCGGCAGAGGAGCGGTGACGCGCAGGCGTCCACCGCTCGGATGTGGGATGTCGATGTGGCGCGCGTGCAGATGCAGGCGCTTCTGGACGCCGCCTGGGAAATCCCAGTTCGGATCGTCATCGAAATATTTGGGGTCACCGATGATCGGATGACCCATGTGCAGGGCATGGATGCGCAGCTGGTGCGTACGGCCGGTATAGGGCTCCATCTCGAGCCAAGCGAGGCTCTGCGCAGCGGTCTCAAGCACGCGATAATAGGAGATTGCGTGATCGGCACCCTCTTCCCCATGCTTGGCGATGCGCATACGGTCGCCATCGGCCGTTGCCTCTTTCACCAGCCAGGTCGAAATCTTGTCTTCATGCTTGCGCGGCACACCCTTGACCAGCGACCAATAGGTCTTCTTGGTGTCGCGCTCGCGGAAGGCGGCGGTCAGCTTCTGCGCCGCGCCGCGCGTGCGGGCAATCACCAGCACGCCCGAGGTGTCGCGGTCGAGGCGATGCACCAGGCGCGGTTTTTCGCCCTTCTTGCTCGTCCATGCCTCCAGCATCTGGTCAATATGGCGGGTAAGGCCGGAGCCGCCCTGTACCGCAAGCCCAGCCGGCTTGTTGAGCACAAAGATCTTGTCGTCTTCATGCAGCAACATCCGCGCAAGAAGCTCGGCATCACCGGAATGTTTAAGGTCCTTGCTGGCGATCGGGCCGCTCTTCGGGCCTTTGGCATCGACATCAAGAGGCGGCACGCGCACCATCTGTCCCGGCTGCACGCGCGCATCCGTCTTGACGCGGCCCCCATCGACGCGCACCTGGCCGGAGCGCATCAGCTTCTGCAGTTGACCGAACCCAAGCCCGGGGAAATGCACCTTGAACCAGCGGTCGAGGCGCATGCCGGCTTCGTCAGGCTCGACCTGTATATGCTCAATCCCGGCCATTCTTCTTCTTTCAAACGCCGCAGCATGTTCCGACAAATGCCAAACGCGCGTTGGACGGGATCATGCCAATTCAAACAACAGGACAAGTAGTCCCGCGGCCGGATATAACCGGCCTTTGGACGTGGCTTTAGAGCATTTCGAGGAAAAGTGGAAACTGGAATTATCCGGGCCGGATATTTTTCTGGCTTAGTTTCCCTTGGCCGACACGACAGGAAGGGTGAGATCGATCATCCCCGCCTTCTCGAACATCAGCATCACAGGCACCACGCCACCCTTTTTGAAGGGAGTCTTTACCTGCTTGAACATCATATGCATCGTGTTCGGCGCGAGCGTCACGGTCGCACCGGCAGGAATGGCGATCCCATCCTTGATCTCGCGCATCTTCATGATCTCGCCGTCCATCTTCATCTCGTGCAGCTCCACCTTGCCCGCAGCCGATGAGGTGACGGAGGTCAGCTTGTCGGCGGCCTTGCCGCTATTGTGGATGGTGATGTAGCCGCCGCCGACCGGCTGACCGGGGAGCATGGCGCGGACATAACCGCCGCTGATATCGAGATCGCCGAGCTTGCCGGTGGCAGAATCCGAGGGCGCGGCCTCCGGGCCCATGTGCATTCCAGGCATACTCTTCATGTCGCTGCTCTGCTGCGCCAGAGCGCTACCTGTCGAAAGCGAAACTGTTGCTGCCGAAAGCAGCAGCACTGCGACGTGATAACGGTTCATCATTCTCTCCTGCCCGGCTCCTCTATCGGCCCGAAGGGATAGCCTTTCGCAACGTCGTTGCAAAGCCCTGCAACCGCTGCTCGATATATCTTCGAACCGCGCGACAAAAATTTGTTCGACGGCGACATTTGCCCCTTGCCATCTTCAGTGACTGCCAGATAATGACAGCGACCTTGTTGGGAGAATCCGGCGCGAGCCGGTGCCGAAGGAGCAACCGCCCCGGAAACTCTCAGGCCAAAGGACCAGCAAGGGGCAGACGGAACTCTGGAGAGAAGCGCGAAAGCGTTCGCCGAAGGGATAACAATCTCAGGCAAAGCAGACAGAGGGGGCTCATCGTCAGGCGCAACCGCGCCGAAATTGTGAGCTCTGCGCTTCAGGACAAGCGCGAAACCCGGAGGCGTCATTTGGACGAGACCGCTGCCCTCAAGAAAACACCGCTTCACGACCTGCATGTATCGCTCGGCGCCCGCATGGTGCCGTTTGCCGGTTACGACATGCCCGTGCAGTATCCTGCCGGCGTCATGAAGGAGCATCTTTGGACCCGCGCTTCGGCCGGCTTGTTCGACGTCTCCCATATGGGCCAGGTGACGATCCGCGCCCGCTCCGGCAAATATGAGGATGCGGCACTCGCGCTGGAAAGTCTCGTGCCGGTCGATATCCTCGGTCTCGCGGAGGATCGCCAGCGCTACGGCTTCTTTACCGACGACAATGGCGGCATCCTGGACGACCTGATGATCACCCACACGGACGGTTATCTCTTCGTCGTCGTGAACGCCGCCTGCAAGGAGCAGGATCTCAGGCATCTTCAAGAGCATATCGGCGATAGCTGCGAAGTTACCTTGCTTGATCGCGCCCTCATTGCGCTGCAGGGACCGCGCGCCGTCGATGTCCTTGCCGAGCTCTGGGCTGACATCGCCTACATGAAGTTCATGGATGTGCGCCATTGTCGCCTCCACGATGTCTCCTGCCTGGTGTCGCGCTCCGGCTATAGCGGCGAAGACGGCTTCGAAATCTCCGTACCATCAGACAAGGCCGACGATATCGCCAAGCGGCTGCTGGAGCACCCGGACGTACAGCCGATCGGCCTCGGCGCGCGTGACTCTCTCCGCCTGGAAGCCGGTCTCTGCCTCTATGGCAATGACATCGACCAGACGACGACGCCGATCGAAGGCGCGCTCGAATGGGCCATCCAGAAAGCCCGCAAGACCGATGGCGCGCGCGCAGGCGGTTTCCCCGGCGCAACCCGCATTCTCGGCGAACTCGATGGCGGCACGTCTCGTCGCCGCGTCGGCCTGAAGCCCGAGGGTAAGGCCCCGGTGCGCAGCCACGCCAAGCTCTATGCCGATGCCGAAGGCAAGACCGAAATCGGCGAAGTCACCTCAGGTGGCTTCGGCCCGAGCGTCGAGTCTCCGGTCGCCATGGGCTATGTGCCGACCGAACTCACCTCGCCCGGCACCACCGTTTACGCCGAGGTGCGCGGCAAATACTTGGCCGTCACCGTCAGCGCCCTGCCTTTCATCAAGCCTACCTACAAACGTTGAACGTCTTTTCCAGAGAGGATTATCCATGCTGAAATTCACCGAAGAACACGAGTGGCTGAACATCGAAGGCGGCGTCGCAACGGTCGGCATCACGGCTCATGCCGCCGAACAGCTCGGCGATCTCGTTTTCGTGGAATTGCCCGAAGTCGGCGCCAGCTTCTCCAAGGGTGACGACGCGGCAACCGTCGAATCCGTAAAGGCGGCCTCCGAAGTCTATTGTCCGCTCGACGGGGAAATCACCGAAGTCAACGAAGCCATCACAGCCGATCCGGCGCTCGTCAACTCCGACCCGATGGGTGCAGGCTGGTTCTTCAAGCTCAAATTGAAGAATGTCAGCGATGTCGATGGTCTTCTTGATGAATCCGGTTACAAGGAGCTGATCGGATAATGACGACGCCTACGGAATTCACGTTCACCGACTACCAGCCATACGATTTCGCCAATCGCCGCCATATCGGCCCGTCTCCATCGGAGATGGCCGATATGCTGAAGGTCATTGGCTACAACAGCCTCGATGGCCTGATCGACGCGACGCTGCCGCCGGCCATCCGCCAGAAGACGCCGCTCTCCTGGGGCGCGCCGATGACGGAGCGCGAGGCGCTCGACAGGCTGCGCGAGACCGCCAACAAGAACAAGGTTCTCGTCTCGCTCATTGGTCAGGGCTATTACGGCACGATCACGCCGCCTGTCATCCAGCGCAACATTCTGGAAAACCCGGCCTGGTACACTGCCTATACGCCCTACCAGCCGGAAATCAGCCAGGGCCGCCTCGAGGCGCTGCTGAACTATCAGACGATGATCAGCGACCTCACGGGTCTCGACGTTGCCAACGCCTCGCTGCTCGACGAGGCAACGGCCGCGGCCGAAGGCATGGCGATGGCGGAACGCGTCGCCAAGTCCAAGGCGAAGGCCTTCTTCGTCGATGCCGCCTGCCACCCGCAGACCATCGCGCTGATCAGGACCCGCGCCGAGCCGCTCGGCTGGACCGTCATCGTCGGCAATCCCTTCACCGACCTCGATCCTGTCGATGTCTTTGGTGCGATCTTCCAGTATCCAGGCACGCACGGCCACATCAATGATTTCAGCGGCCTGATCGCCCGCCTGCACCAGACGGGCGCGATCGCCATCATGGCGGCCGATCTGCTGGCGCTGACGCTGTTGAAGTCTCCGGGCGAGATGGGCGCGGACATCGCCATCGGCTCCTCGCAGCGCTTCGGAGTTCCGGTGGGGTACGGCGGTCCGCATGCGGCCTACATGGCCGTCAAGGATGAGTACAAGCGCTCCATGCCTGGCCGTCTCGTCGGCGTTTCGGTCGATGCGCGCGGCAATCGCGCCTATCGCCTGTCGCTGCAGACCCGCGAACAGCACATCCGCCGCGAAAAGGCGACGTCGAACATCTGCACCGCCCAGGTGCTTCTCGCCGTCATGGCCTCCATGTACGCGGTGTTCCACGGTCCTCAAGGCCTCAAGGCGATCGCCCAGCAGGTCCACCAGAAGGCCGTTCTGATGGCCAAGGGCCTGGAGAAACTCGGCTATACCGTCGAGCCGGAAACCTTCTTCGACACGATCACCGTCGAGGTCGGCCACATGCAGGGTCTCATCCTGCGCGCGGCCGTCGCCGAAGGCGTGAACCTGCGCAAGGTCGGTGAAACGAAGATCGGCATCAGCGTCGACGAGCGCACCCGCCCGGCAACGCTCGAAGCCGTCTGGCGCGCATTCGGCGGCGATTTCCGCATTGCCGATTTCGAACCATCCTATCGCCTGCCGAAAAACCTGTTGCGCGCCAGCGAGTATCTGACGCATCCGATCTTCCACATGAACCGCGCCGAAAGCGAGATGACCCGGTATATCCGCCGCCTCTCGGACCGCGACCTGGCGCTCGACCGTTCGATGATCCCGCTCGGCTCCTGTACCATGAAGCTCAATGCCACAGCGGAAATGCTGCCGATCACCTGGCCGGAATTCTCCGACATCCATCCTTTCGTGCCGGCCGATCAGGCTCTCGGCTACCGCGAAATGATCGATGATCTGACGGAGAAGCTTTGCTCGGTGACCGGCTATGATGCCTTCTCCATGCAGCCGAACTCCGGCGCGCAGGGCGAATATGCCGGCCTCCTGACCATCCGCAACTACCATATTGCCAATGGCCAGGGTCATCGTGACATCTGCCTCATTCCGACCTCCGCGCACGGCACCAATCCGGCCTCCGCGCAGATGGCGGGCATGAAGGTCGTGGTCGTCAAGGTTAGCGACAACGGCGATATCGATATGGCCGATTTCCGCGCCAAGACCGAGCAATATGCCGACAACCTCTCCTGCTGCATGATCACCTATCCTTCGACGCACGGCGTTTTCGAAGAGACGGTGAAGGAGATCTGCGATCTCGTGCATAAGCATGGCGGTCAGGTCTATCTCGATGGCGCCAACATGAACGCCATGGTCGGCCTCTCGCGTCCCGGCGACATCGGCTCGGACGTCAGCCACCTGAACCTGCACAAGACCTTCTGCATTCCGCATGGCGGCGGCGGCCCCGGCATGGGTCCGATCGGCGTCAAGGCACATCTGGCGCCTCACCTGCCCGGCCATCCGGAAACGGACGGTCGCAGCGGTGCGGTATCGGCAGCAGCCTTCGGTTCGGCCTCCATCCTGCCGATCTCCTGGAGCTACTGCCTGATGATGGGCGGCGAAGGCCTGACGCAGGCGACGAAAGTGGCGATCCTCAACGCCAACTACATCGCCGCCCGGCTCAAGGGCGCCTATGACGTGCTCTACAAGTCCGAGGCCGGACGCGTCGCGCATGAATGCATCATCGACACCCGTCCACTGGTCGCAAGCGCCGGCGTCACGGTCGACGACGTCGCCAAGCGCCTCATCGATTGCGGCTTCCACGCCCCGACCATGAGCTGGCCGGTTGCCGGCACGCTGATGATCGAGCCGACAGAATCGGAAACGAAAGCCGAGATCGATCGTTTCTGCGAGGCAATGCTGGCGATCCGCGAGGAAGCCCGTGACATCGAAGAAGGCCGGATGGACAAGGCCAATAACCCGCTGAAAAACGCACCGCATACGGTGGAAGACCTCGTCGGCGAATGGGATCGTCCCTATTCCCGCGAACAGGCCTGCTACCCGCCCGGCGCCTTCCGCGTGGACAAATACTGGTCGCCGGTCAATCGCGTCGACAATGTCTATGGCGACAGGAACCTGATTTGCTCCTGCCCGCCGGTCGAATCCTACGCCGAAGCCGCCGAATAGGATCTTCGCGAAAAAGCGAAGCGGTTCAGTCGCTTCGTCTGCAATAGACATAAATCTATTGCGAAACTTGGCTAAGAAAACGCCGCGCGTCTTAACGGACGCGCGGCGTTTTTCATGACGCGGCAACGGGGCCCTGGAATTCAGATTTATGCCGGAACAACCGGAATTTCATTTCGTCACCGAGCGGCGAGCGGACGTTGCGTCGTCGCCGCTGCTTCTGCTGCATGGCAGCGGCATGGATGAAACTTCCCTTATCCCGCTTGCGGATGCCATCGGACCGCAGCGCTCCTATATGGCTCTGCGTGGTGGGATCGAATGGGAAGAAGGATTCGCTTTCTTTCGCCGCAATCCGGACCGCAGCCTGGATCATGCAGACCTAGACAGGCAGACGGAGCGGCTCCGTCGTTTCATCGAAATGGCAGTGGAGCGAAGGCTGCTCGTTCGGCCGCCTGTTCTATTTGGCTTCTCCAACGGAGCGATCATAGCCGCATCGATCCTTCGGCAGATGCCCTCGATCGCTTCAGCCGCCGTTCTGCTGCGCCCTCTTTCGCTGGCCCCCGATGCGGATTTCCCGTCAATGCCCGGGCTGCCGGTCCTGATCATCTCAGGCGAGCATGATCGACGCCGGGAGCCCGCCGACGCAGATTTCGTCAGCCAACAATTTGCAAAGGCCGGGGCTGAAGTCAGCGCCCATCGACTGCCCATCGGCCACGACCTCCATCCGGACGAACCCAAGATCGTCCGCGACTGGCTTATACGGAAAGGCATATGACAATGAACGAGGAGAATTCCTTCGACGTGGACAATCCAGACAGCTACATCGCAGCCGCCTTCGAAACGGACGATCCGGCGTCGATCGCCAAGGCACTGGGCGAAGTGGCGCGCACCCGCAACATGAGCAAGCTTGCCAAGGATGTCGGCATGAACCGCTCGGCGCTCTATCGTGCGCTCAGCGGTGACGGAAATCCGGAATTCGCGACGATCCTGAAGGTTGTTAGGGCGCTCGGCCTCAAGCTGACGCCTGTTTCGGTCGCAAATTAGGAATCGCAGTCCCGCTTCCCGGGCTTTACTAACCGATCGCTTCCTCGAGCAGAAGCAGCACGAGAAAGCCGGCGAAAAACATCGCCGTCACCCAGGGACGGTCGGGGGTTTCATGCGCTTCGACCAGCAATTCCTCGGTGACGAGATAGAGAAGCGCGATCAGCCCGAACGCGAAGAAGCCTGTCAGAATGGGGTCGGGCAGCAAAGCAATTGGCGCCCCGAGCAAAGCGCCGATCGGCAGCAGGAGCGCAAGCGCCGCCGTAACCGCGACAACCCTGGCGCGGGAGCGGACGCTCTCCCCAAGCTCGTTCGCCACCGTCAAGCCAAGGAACAGCACCTCAATCGTCAAGGCGATCGTCAACAGCAAGCCGACCTTTGGGCCGGCTGCAAAGCCGATGCCAAGCACGAGGCCGTCGATGAGGATGTCGATGCCGATGGCCGCGAGTAGACCCACCGGTCCCTTGGCCCAATTTTCCAGTTGTTTGACCAGCAGCATGACGGCTACGCCAATCGCGCCGCCGATGACTGTTGCCAAGGGAGATCCACGATGCATGACATCGGGCAGGATTTCGCCGGCCGCAGCTGCGAACACGACACCGGCGGCAAAATGCTGGATGGCGCTGACAAGATTAGGCCCCGGCCGCGTGTTCACCGCGACTGCAGCGCCCGCAATGGCGGCCGTTGCCGGGATCAATGTGTAAACCCATGCCGAAGCCGCCATAAAGTTCCCCGCAGCCGCCTCTCGACGTTATCCGGCGGAGCCGGTAGCCAAGGAGGCGGCGGAAAAACCGAGGCGTGCGCCGATCAAAGCACGAAACGCGCCATGGTGAAATACGGAGGAACCTGTTTTAAGCAGGTTGCGCTGCCTGACGTTGAGCTGCCAAGGCGGCGAGATCGGCGGGCTTCAGCTCGACGGATTCGCCGCAGCCGCAGGCTGACGTCTGGTTTGGATTGGTGAAGGTAAAGCCCGAACGCAAGCTGGTAGTTTCGAACCCCATCTCGGTACCAAGCAAGTACAGCACGGCCGACGGCTCGACCCAAACACTGGCTCCGTCATGCTCGATCAGATCGTCCTTCGCGTTCGGCTCGGTCACTAGATCGATGGTGTATTCCATCCCAGCACAGCCGCCCTTCTTGATGCCGACGCGAACGCCCTTAGCATCGAGGCCAGAATTCCCGACGATCACTTTGACGCGGTTGGCTGCCGCATCCGTCATACTCATGACTGCAAAGCCCATGGGCTCATTCTCCTTCCACAACCGGGGTCAAGATCCGGTGCTTCGAGTCTTAATGTAAAGCCGGCGGCTTAAAGCTTCAATACCAGCCGACCGCGACCTGCGCTTCTTCCGACATGCGATCCGGCGTCCACGGCGGATCGAAGGTCATGCTGACCTCGACACCGGAAACGCCTTCGACGGCGCCCACAGCATTCTCGACCCAGCCCGGCATTTCGCCCGCCACCGGGCAACCCGGTGCCGTCAGCGTCATGACGATCTTCACCATGCGGTCGTCTTCGATGTCGATCTTGTAGACCAGACCGAGCTCGAAAATATCAGCCGGAATTTCCGGATCGTAGACAGTCTTAAGCGCAGCGATAACGTCGTCGCTAAGGCGAGCCAGCTCATCCTCGGGAATGCTGGAATGCACGATCCCTTCGCGTACGTCGATCTTCTGTTCGCTTTCGTCGAGTGACATCGCTTGCCTCCTTAGGCAAAGAATTTCCGCGCATATTCCAGCGCATCCGCCAAAGCATCCACCTCGGCGCGCGTATTGTACAGGCCGAACGATGCACGGCATGTGGATGTGACGCCGAAGCGTTTCAAGAGCGGCTGGGCGCAATGGGTTCCGGCGCGAACCGCCACACCCTGGCGGTCGATCACCATCGAGACGTCGTGGGAATGGATACCCGCGAGCTCGAAGGAGAAAATGCCACCCTTGCCCGGCGCAGTGCCGATCACGCGCAGCGAATTGATATCCCGCAGCCGCTCGGCCGCATAAGCGGCGAGATCGGCTTCGTGGCGCGCGATCGCCTCACGGCCGATGCTGTCCATGTAGTCAAGCGCGTAGCCAAGGCCGATGGCCTGCACGATCGGCGGCGTTCCCGCCTCGAAGCGATGCGGCGGCTCGTTGTAGGTAACGTTTTCCTCGGTGACGTCGAAGATCATCTCGCCGCCGCCCTGGAAAGGCCGCATCTCGGCAAGCCGCTCCTTCTTGCCGTAGAGCACGCCGATACCCGATGGCCCATAGAGCTTGTGACCGGTCATGACATACCAGTCGCAATCGATATCCTGCACGTCGACAGGCATATGCACCGCGCCCTGCGAGCCGTCGATCAGGACGGGAATGCCGCGCTCATGGGCGATGCGGCAGACTTCCTTCACCGGGACGACGGTTCCGAGCGCATTCGACATATGGGTGATGGCGACGAGCTTGGTGCGCTCCGTCAGGCTCTTCTCGAAATCTTCGATATGGAACGCGCCTTCATCGTCGACCGGCACCCAGACGAGCTTGGCGCCCTGCCGCTCCCGGATGAAATGCCAGGGAACGATGTTGGAGTGATGCTCCATGATCGACACGACGATTTCGTCGCCCTCGCCGATCTTCGGCATGCCCCAACCGTAAGCGACTGTGTTGATCGCTTCCGTCGAGTTCTTGGTGAAGACGATATCGTCGACTGACGGCACGTTCAGGAAGCGGCGCACCTTTTCGCGAGCCGCCTCATAGGCTTCCGTGGCCGCATTGGACAGAAAGTGCAGACCGCGATGCACATTCGCATATTCGTTGGAATAGGCATGCGAGATGGCATCGATGACGACCTGCGGCTTCTGCGCGGATGCGCCGTTGTCGAGATAGACCAGTGGCTTCCCATGCACCGTTTTCGCCAAGATCGGGAAATCCCGGCGAATGGCTTCGACGTCATAGGCCGTTGCCGGCACGATCTTGTCCACGAGCTTTGCCTCCAATCAGGCGTGCTTTTCCAGCCAGGCGGAGATAACGCCTTCCAGCGCCTCGACCAGGGCTTCGTCTTCCAGTTCCTCGACGATCTCGGCCACGAAGGCGTTGACCAGCATGGCGCGGGCCTTGTTCTCCGGAACGCCGCGGGCCATCAGATAGAAGAGATGGTTGCGGTCGATATCGGCGACAGTGGCGCCATGGCCGCACTGCACGTCGTCAGCGAAGATTTCGAGCTCGGGCTTCACCGAGAACTCTGCATCGTCGGACATCAGCAGCGTGTTGCAGGCCATCTTGGCATCGGTCTTCTGCGCATCCGGTGCGACCCGGATCATGCCCTGGAAGACACCACGGGCGCGGTCGAACACCACGTTGCGGATAATTTCCGTGGAGCCGGTGTGCGGAACGTCATGACCAAGTACCATCGTCACGTCGGTATGCGTATCGCCACCGAGCAGATTGATGCCGCGCAGCGTCAGATCGGCGCCCTCGCCTGTCACTTTGATGTACAGCTCCTGGCGCACCAGCTTGCCGCCTGCATTGATAACGAACAACCTCAGCTTGGCATCCGCGCCGAGATCGATGCGGAGCTGACCGAGATGCGTATCCTCGCTGCCCTGCTCCTGCAGGATGATCCAGGTGATTTCAGAGCCTTTGCCGATCGTGACTTCGCTGACTGAGGAGACCAGCGCGGCAGCGCCTTCGACAGCCTGATGACGCTCGATGAAAGTCGCCTTGACATCAGCACCGAAGGTGACTGGAAGACGGCTGTGGATCTGCCCACCGGCATGAACGAACTGTACTTCCAGCGGCGCATCGAATTCGGTGCCATCGGGAAAGTCGATGACATAACCGTCGCGCACGAAGCTGGCATTGATGCGCCCGATCGCGTCATCCTTGTCGATCGCTTCGAGACCGGCGGCGGCTGTGCCGCTGATCAGGCTATCGGCATAGCGGCCGATCGTCAGACCCTTGACGGCAACCTTCTCGCTCGCCTTGCCCTGGAGAACCGCAAGGACCAGAGATCCTTCGACTGTCGGCGGCAGAGCCTCCACCAGGCCCTTGCCGATATCGCTCGGCACCAGCCGCAGCAGGTTCTTGAAATCGGTGTAATGCCAAGCCTCGACGCGGCGCGTCGGCAGGCCGGCGGTCTTCAGGTCGTCCAACAGGCGATCGCGGACGGCGAAAACTTCGCCATCGCCCGGCAGGTCGCCCAGCTGGTCGTTATACGCCTCGATCAGCGCCGTCTCCGCGGCGGTCAGGCGGTTCGTCGTCTGAATGTTCATCGACGTATCCTTTCCGCCCCGATCAGGCTGCAGCTCCGATGATGTCGGCATAGCCGTTGGCTTCGAGCTCATGCGCCAGCGTCTTGTCGCCGGACTTGATCACCTGGCCCTTGTAGAGGACGTGAACGGTGTCCGGAACGATATAGTCGAGCAGGCGCTGGTAGTGGGTGATGACGATCACGGCGCGATCCGGAGAGCGCAGCGCATTGACGCCATCGGCAACGATCTTCAGCGCATCGATGTCGAGGCCGGAGTCGGTTTCGTCAAGCACGCAAAGCTGCGGCTCCAGCAGCGCCATCTGCAGGATTTCGGCGCGCTTCTTCTCGCCGCCGGAGAAGCCGACGTTGAGCGGGCGCTTCAACATCTCCATGTTGATCTGCAGTTTGCCGGCAGCATCCTTGACGCGGCGGATGAAATCCGGGGTCGTCAGTTCGTCTTCGCCGCGTGCCTTGCGCTGCTCGTTCAGGGCCACCTTCAGGAACTGCATTGTCGCAACGCCTGGGATTTCGACCGGATACTGGAAGGCCAGGAAGATACCCTTGGCGGCGCGCTCGGCTGCGTCGAGTTCCAAGATGCTCTCGCCGTTATAGAGAATGTCACCCTCGGTCACTTCATAGTCGTCACGGCCGGCGAGAATGTAGGACAGCGTCGACTTGCCGGAGCCATTCGGGCCCATGATGGCGGCAACTTCGCCCGCCTTCACGGTCAGGTTCAGGCCACGGATGATCTCGGTGCCGTCTTCGGCGATACGGGCATGCAGGTTCTTGATTTCAAGCATTGTATAATCCTAACGAAGGAATGGACGTGCGGCGCGCCTGGCGCGCCAAAACTAATTCTCTATGCGAGCGTCAGCCGACGCTGCCCTCGAGCGAGATGCTGATCAGCTTCTGCGCTTCAACGGCAAATTCCATCGGCAATTCCTGCAGGACTTCCTTGACGAAGCCGTTGACGATCAGCGCGATCGCCGCTTCGGTCGGGATACCACGCTGCAGGCAGTAGAACAGCTGGTCCTCGGAGATCTTTGACGTCGTGGCTTCATGCTCGAACTGCGCCGTCGAATTCTTGGCTTCGATGTAAGGCACGGTATGCGCGCCGCACTTGTCGCCGATGAGCAGCGAATCGCACTGTGTGAAGTTGCGCGCGTTCGACGCCTTGCGGTGAGCCGAGACCTGGCCGCGATAGGTGTTCTGCGAGACGCCGGCGGCGATGCCCTTCGATACGATGCGGCTCGACGTGTTCTTGCCCAGATGGATCATCTTGGTGCCGCTGTCGATCTGCTGGTGGCCGTTGGAAACGGCGATCGAATAGAATTCGCCGCGGCTATCGTCGCCGCGCAGAATGCAGGACGGGTATTTCCAGGTAATTGCCGAGCCGGTTTCAACCTGAGTCCAGGAAATTTTCGAACGGTCGCCGCGGCAATCGCCGCGCTTGGTGACAAAATTGAAGATGCCGCCCTTGCCGTCCTTGTCGCCCGGATACCAGTTCTGGACGGTGGAATACTTGATTTCGGCGTCATCCAAAGCGACGAGCTCGACGACGGCAGCGTGCAGCTGGTTTTCGTCACGCTGCGGCGCGGTGCAGCCTTCGAGATAGGAGACATAGGCTCCCTCTTCGGCGATGATCAGCGTGCGTTCGAACTGGCCCGTGTTCTTCTCGTTGATACGGAAGTAGGTCGACAGTTCCATCGGGCAACGAACGCCCTTCGGCACGAAGACGAACGAGCCATCGGTGAAGACGGCCGAATTCAGTGTGGCGTAATAGTTATCGGAGGTCGGGACGACCGAGCCGAGATATTTGCGCACGAGTTCGGGATGTTCGCGGATCGCTTCCGAGATCGACATGAAGATCACGCCGGCCTTCTTCAGCTCTTCCTTGAAGGTGGTGACCACCGAGACGGAATCGAACACCGCATCCACGGCGATCCGCGGCTTTTCGACGCCGGCCAGCAGCTCCTGCTCGCGCAAGGGAATGCCGAGCTTCTCATAGACCTTCAGCAGCTCCGGATCGACCTCGTCCAACGATTTCGGCCCTGGCGTGCTCTTCGGCGCGGCATAGTAATAGATGTCGTTGAAATCGATCTTCGGATAATCGACGCGGGCCCAGGTGGGCTCTTGCAAAGTCAGCCAGCGGCGATAAGCCTCCAGACGCCATTCCAGCATCCAGTCGGGCTCCTGCTTCTTGGCGGAAATGAAGCGAATAATATCCTCCGACAGGCCCTTGGGAGCCTTGTCGACTTCGATGGTGGTTTCAAAACCATATTTATACTGGTCCACATCGATCAGACGGACCTGATCGATCGTCTCTTGGACGGCAGCCATGTCGTTCTCCAATCTCGCCGGATCCAAGGTCCGGCAGCTTGTCAACGTTACAGCAGACTTATGTCTGCCCTCTATGTAGTCGGCCAAAAGGGACTTTTCACCCCGCTTGGCAAGCGGAAATTTCCATTTCCGCAAATTTGTGGCCCTCAGGCCGCGGCACCCGCCAGCTTGCGGCGACCGGCGATGCGGGCGAAAGCCGCAACGGCGCGATCTATATCCGGCTCGCTCGTGGTGGCGCCCAGCGAAATGCGAAGCGCTCCGAGCTTCGGATCGCATCCCATCGCCATGAGCACATGGCTCTCGCCGACTTTGCCGGAGGAGCAGGCGGACCCGGCCGAGATAGCAACGCCTTCAAGATCGAAAGCGATCTGTCCGGTCTCGGATTTCAATCCGGGCAAGGTGAAGAAACTGGTGTTCGGCACGCGGGCGCCGCCCTTGCCATGAATGATGACATCAGGCGCGGCAAGCCGCATACCGTCTTCCAGCCGATCGCGCAGCGCCGCAATCCCGGCATTGCGATCATCAAGGTCCGCGAGGGCGGCTCCTGCTGCGGCGCCGAAGCCAATAATGGCCAGGGTGTTTTCCGTGCCGGAACGATGGCCCTTTTCCTGGCCGCCGCCATGAACCAGCGGCTTCGGCATCAGCACCTCGCCGCGCGACACAAGCGCTCCAGCTCCCTTGGGGCCTCCAAGCTTATGCGAGGATACGATGAGGAAATCCGCACCGATCGCGTCGATATCGAGTGGCACCCGGCCGGCAGCTTGAACCGCATCGACGACGAACAGGCCGCCCACGGCATGAACGATCTTCGCCGCCTCGGCGACAGGCTGCAGAATGCCAGTCTCGTTGTTGGCGAGCATGATCGCAACCATCGGCAATCCGGCTGCCTTGTCATGAGCGGACAGCATCGCTTCCAGAGCGGCGAGATCGACCACGCCGTCCGATGTCACCGGTATCTCGCTGATTCCGTCCTTCGCAAACCGGCCGCCTTCGCGCACGGCCGGATGCTCGATTGCCGATATATACAGATGGCTGACGGCAAGCGGTGTCCGACCCATGCGAAACTCAGGCGTCAATACCATGTTGGCGGCCTCGGTGGCGCCGCTGGTAAAAACGACGTGAGCCGGTTCTGCGCCCGTCAGGCTCGCAATCTGCCGGCGCGCGGCCTCGACGGCAGCGCGAGCCGCCCTACCTTCCGCATGAACAGAATTCGGGTTGCCGTGGATATCCATCGCACGTAGCATCGCATCCCGCGCAGCCGGGTGAAGTGGCGCGGTGGCATTCCAGTCGAGATAAAGGCGCATTGCCGCCATGATCTTCTTCCTGCCTAAACGTTGCTTTTCTGCGCCTGGCTCATTTTCCTTGAAATTTCAGCCGGGCATGCCTTATGACACGTTCCACAAAGCGTTGAACGAACAACGCGAGAAACACAGCATCAAGTTTCGAATTGTTCTAAACTGCGTTCTAGAAAAGTTGAGCGCATTCGTCAAGTCAACTTGCTGCGTGCCGTTGGGTTTGAACGCAGAAAAAGAAGAGCCGGAGTATCGATGCCCGAAGTTATTTTCAACGGCCCCGCAGGCCGCCTTGAAGGCCGCTATCAGCCCTCTAAGGAAAAAAGCGCCCCGATCGCGATCATTCTTCATCCGCACCCGCAATTTGGTGGCACGATGAACAATCAGGTGGTCTACCAGCTCTTCTATATGTTCCAAAAGCGCGGCTTCACCACGCTTCGCTTCAATTTCCGCGGCATCGGCCGCAGCCAGGGCGAATTCGATCACGGCGCCGGCGAACTTTCCGATGCAGCATCGGCGCTCGACTGGGTCCAGAGCCTTCATCCCGATTCCAAAAGCTGCTGGGTTGCCGGCTATTCCTTCGGTGCTTGGATCGGCATGCAGCTCCTGATGCGCCGCCCCGAGATCGAAGGTTTCATGTCGATCGCGCCACAGCCGAATATCTACGACTTCTCCTTCCTCGCCCCCTGCCCGTCGTCCGGCCTGATCATCAACGGCGACGCGGATAAGGTCGCTCCGGAAAAGGACGTCAACGGCCTAGTCGAAAAGCTGAAGACCCAGAAGGGCATCCTGATCACCCACAAGGTCGTGCCGGGCGCCAACCACTTCTTCAACGGTCAGGTCGATACGCTCCTTGGCGAATGCGAGGACTACCTCGATCGTCGCCTGAACGGCGAATTGGTGCCAGAACCGGCCGCCAAGCGCATCCGCTAACGCATGTCGCGCAAAACTGTGCAGCTGTTTTGCGATAGCTGCACGCGCAAAATTAAAGACCTAGAGCGCAAGAAGCGAATCTGAAAGATCGCGACGCGCTTTAGGGAAAACGGCCCTTATCGGGCCATTCTAAACGTTGGACATGAAATCCCGTCGATGGTCATCGGCGGGTGATCCTGCATACCGATCTTTCGCAAAACTCGTTGCGATGCAGAATTTTCCGGGTGTGTGAAAGCGATGAACTGCTTGGCAAAGCCACGCGCAAAGAACCATTGCGCAAGCGCACTGGCAATTTCCGTCGCATAGCCGTTGCCCCAGGCGTCCTGCCGAATCGAATAGCCAAGCTCGAAGTCGCCCCGACCACTCTCCTGAAAACGCGAAAAGCCCGCACGGCCGATAAAGCGGCCGTCGTCACGCCGCAGCATCTTGTATTTGGTCGTGCCGTCGCGAGCCTGCTCCCTAAACCAGCTCCCGAGCCGCTCCTCGGCCTTCTCCAAAGTCCACGGGGCCGCGCCGGAGAGATAGCGCGTCGTGGCGATCGTCGAATGCAGTTGCCGAATCAGCTCGGCATCGCCCTTGTTCCACATCGTCAAAACGAACCTTGGGGTTTCGAGGATGACGGTGTCGCTCATCTGCCTGCCCTGTTTTCGCGGTGGTTTTGCAGCCTGCCATAACGTGCACGACCGCCTCGACTAGAAACTGTCCGATCAGTGCTAAACGCACGGCATGGTTTCAACAAGGCGATCAAGCGACAATTCTGAATCCGAAGGCCCGCCGAAGCGGGCCTTCAAAGCATTGTCAGGCATCACCGCTCAAGGACATGCAGGCAGGCCCGGAGCACCGCATGTCTTCTTTGCCGGAGGCTTCTGCGGCGCAGGCGGAGGCGCCTTCACCTGCGGCTGCGCGATCTTCGGCTGAGGCTGGGGTTGCGCAATCTTCGGCTGCGGCTGCGGCTGCGGTCTGGGTTGAGCCTGCACTTTCGGAGCGGGCGGCACGGGCCTCGGCTGAGACGCGACCGGGTTGACTTGCCGCGGCGGTGCGGTCACGACGCGAGGCTGGTTGCTGACCGGCGGCCGAGCGTTGTTGACCACATTGGGCTTCACTGGAGGCTTGGCGACAACGGCGGGCGCTGCCGGCTTCATCGCCTGAACATGAGCATTGGGTTTTGGCGCGGCGACAACAGCATTCGGCTTCGCGCTCGGAGCCGCCTGGGGTGGCGGGGTCTTGGCAATCTGATTTTGACCCTTCACGGCAGGCGTCTTGCCGGCCGGCGGCAAGGGCTGCCCCTTGGCACCGGGAAGCGCAAGTGTGTTGGCATTCGTGCCCGGTTGGGCAGGTTGGGTGGCAACGGCCGGGTTATGCGTGGCATTCGGCGCTGTCTGAGGCTGTTGGGCCTGCTTCGTCGGCGCCGCACCCGGAACCTTCGGCAGATTGCCGGTTGCCGGCAGGGGCTGGCCGTTGGCGCCGGGAAGTGCGTGCGCGTTGGTATTCGTGCCCGGCTGGGCAGGCTGAGTGGCGATGGCCGGATTACGCGTAGCGTTTGGAGCCGCCTGTGGCTGCTGAGCCTGATTCGTCGGAGCTACGCCCGGAGTGGCCGGTGCCTTACCGGTCGCCGGCAGGGGCTGGCCATTGGCACCCGGAAGCGCGTGTACGGCGTTCCCTGTCTGCGGCTGTGCTTGCGGCTGGGCCGAAGGTGCAACCGCCGGAGCGGCTCCAGTCGGGGTTTTGATCACCGCGGCCGGATTCTGCTGTTGTTGAACGGCAGCTTTCTTCTGCACTGAGGGCGGCAAGGCAACATGCAGTGCCGCAGCACCCGCGCCGGCAAGGACGGCAGCGCCGGCGATCTTCTGTCCGGTCGTCAATCCCGGAGCTGCCGGTGCCGCTCCATTCTCGGTAGTAGTCGTCGTGTTGTTGTTTACGACCGTATTGTTCACGACCGTATTGTGGATGTTGTTGAAGATGACATTGTTTTCCGGCGGCGCGACATCGCGTGGCGGCTCGACCCATTCAGGCACCGGAACGTAGACCGGCTCCGGCAACACGTAGAGATCGACCGAAGGCTCCGGCGGCACCAGCACCACGAAATCCGGCGGCTGCGGTGCCAGGAAGACGACGGGCGGCGGCGGTGCATAACCGAAGTCGGCATCATCGAAATATAGGATGGGACGGTCGATATAGACGATTTCCGGCGGCGGCGGCGGCGGCACGTCATACTCGATCACGGTAAACGACTGCGGCGGCTCGAGCGCTGCCTCGAAATGCTCGAGACGACGACGGGCATCCCACACATGGGGACCGCGCGGATAACGTCTCAGGTAGGACCAATAGGCCTCCGGCGTATCGGCACGCCAGGTCTGACGCCAGGTGATCGCCTCGCGACGTGCGGCGATGATGGCGCGCACGCGCTTTGCCATGGCGTCGTGCGGATAAGCAGCCAGGAAATCCTCGTAGCCCTGCATCGTGTCGCGATCGAGCGCAGCGAAATAGGCATCCCGCTCGTCGAAATCGCGGATCGCCTTTGTCCGGATCGCAGCGTTGTTATAGCTGGAAACCTGAGCGGCTGGCGCATCGGGGCCGCGATCGAAGAAGGTGAAGGCATTCTTGAACTTGGAGGCATCCCAGGAAATCTGCGCGCCCTTGGTCAGATCGCTGACCCGCAACCGTGTGCGATCGAACACATCGTCAAGCGGCAGACCGCCGACGCGGATCATCTCCGCCAATGCATGTGCATAGGAACCGTACGGACCGGCCTCCTGCGGCGCAACCGTACCGGGCGCCGCATTGAAGGCGATCAGCTGATTGGCGTCTGGATCGACAAGCGCAAGACCGCCGGCGAGTGGCTGATTGGACTGCACGAACGGATTGGCTCTCGCCGCATCGAGCACGACGATGCTGCCGCGATTGTTGAGCGATGCCAGCGACTTGGTGAAATCGGTAATCCTCAGCGCCTCAACGGGAACATCCGTGGCATTGGCCATCTGAGCATCCACGGGCACGAAATAATTATCGCCCTGATACTGCACCCCGTAGCCCGCCATATAGACGAACACGACGGTATTGGGGCCTGACGCATTCGCTTTCGTCAGAAAGTCCCTCATCGCGTCGCGCAACCCGTTCTGATCGAGGTCGCGAGCGCCGATCACGTCGAAACCGGCTGCTTGCAGCGTTTGCGCGATCAGGCCGGCATCATTGGCCGGGGTCGGCAAGGCGCCCGCCTTATAGGCGGCGTTGCCCACGACAAACGCTATTCTCTTTTCAGGGGAACCTTGCGCCTGGGCGGGGCTCACGGCAGCAATGCTGCCTATAACCAACATCAGGGCGAAGAATGCACAGATCGTCTTTTTGAACGACAATCCCATCATCGAAAGCAAAGCTGACATACCGGTTTCTTTCACGAAATATGCGCTGCACGCGGGACGAACAACAAAATATTAGGATTCGATTCGGGCGAATACGCGGCATATTCCGGGCGGCTTCGGGGTCGTGTCACGATCCGTTCACATTGGGAGGCGTTGTTTTACAAACCCAGCCCGGTTCACGGCGCCGCCGAAACTTGATGTCGGACCCACCAAAATGGTGACGCGCCGACAAATCGATGCTAAACGCGCCCGGCGACATTCAACAACAGCGACTTCGCCGCATCCTCTGTCGACGCGGCTTCGAGAGACCAAGATCATGGCTGAGTTCAAATCCGATTTCCTGCGCACCCTGCAAGAGCGTGGCTTCATTCATCAGATTTCCGATGAAGCTGGCCTCGACGACCTTTTCGCCAAGGAAACCGTGACGGCCTATATCGGCTTCGATCCGACGGCGTCGAGCTTGCATGCCGGCTCGCTGATCCAGATCATGATGCTGCACTGGATGCAGGCAACGGGCCACCGCGCCATCTCGCTGATGGGCGGCGGCACCGGCATGGTCGGCGACCCCTCCTTCAAGGACGAAGCCCGCCAGCTGATGACCATCGATACGATCGAAAGCAACATCGCTTCGATCAAGCGCTGCTTCTCGAACTACCTCACCTATGGCGACGGCCCCAAGGACGCGTTGATGATCAACAACGCCGAGTGGCTGCGCTCGCTCAACTACCTGGAATTCCTGCGCGATGTCGGCCGTCATTTCTCGGTCAACCGCATGCTGTCCTTCGATAGTGTCAAGACGAGACTTGACCGCGAGCAGTCGCTGTCGTTCCTCGAATTCAACTACATGATCCTCCAGGCCTACGATTTCGTTGAGCTGGCGAAGCGCTACGATTGCCGCCTGCAGATGGGCGGTTCGGACCAGTGGGGCAATATCGTCAACGGCATCGATCTCGGTCACCGCATGGGGACGAAGCAGCTCTTCGCCTTGACCTCACCGCTGCTGACGACGGCGTCGGGCGCAAAGATGGGCAAGTCTGCCACCGGCGCGGTCTGGCTGAATGCCGACCTGCTCTCTGCCTACGATTTCTGGCAGTACTGGCGCAACACGGAAGATGCTGACGTTTCCCGCTTCCTGAAGCTCTATACGACGCTGCCGATGGACGAGATCGCCCGCCTCTCCGCGCTTGCCGGTTCGGAGATCAACGAGGTCAAGAAGATCCTCGCAACCGAGGTCACCGCAATTCTGCACGGCCGCGCAGCAGCCGAGCAGGCAGCCGAGACCGCGCGCAAGACATTCGAGGAAGGCGGCTTGTCTGAAAACCTGCCGACCGTCGATGTCCCCGCCTCAGAGCTGGACGCCGGTATCGGGCTCCTGTCGCTCATCGTTCGCGCCGGTCTTGCCGGTTCGAACGGCGAAGCTCGCCGTCACGTTCAGGGCGGCGCAGTGCGTGTCAACGACGAGGCTGTCAGCGACGAACGCAGAATCATCGGCGGCGGCGAAATCACCGCCGATGGCATTATCAAGCTGTCGCTCGGCAAGAAGAAGCACATCCTGATCCGTCCGGCCGCTTGAGCGGCCTAACTGCCTGAGAACGAAGTCATGACCTCCACCAGAGGTGGAGGTTTGAAACGCTGCGCTTGAACCGCTAGAAGCGGTTTTGTTAGCGCTTAGTAGCTACGATTGAAGAGGTCGGCAAAGTCGGAAGCTTTGTCGGCCTTTTCCTGATTACGGATATACCGTCTGACGACCTGCTCGTCATAGCCAGCCGTCGATACGAAGTACCCGCGCGCCCAAAAGTGATAACCCTTGTAGCGGCGCTTGCGCGCATATTTGTTGGCAACGT
>NZ_JARWKZ010000063.1:0-28642 GCF_050577975.1 Rhizobium sp. BR 315
CTTCTGGAAAGCAACCAATTCTCCCTCGGCGCACGCGAAATAACGTGCCAAGGGAACACACGACAAACCGCAAAGCGGTTTGCGTGGATGACGCAAGCCGAACACGGCTTGCTATTCGCGACAAATCGCTTCGCGATTTGCGCTGGTAACGCGGGGTGGAGCAGCCCGGTAGCTCGTCAGGCTCATAACCTGAAGGCCGCAGGTTCAAATCCTGCCCCCGCAACCAATATCCCATCCCTCATAACAACAGCTATCCCCGGACGCCCGCGCCAAGACCGCAGCTGCGCTCGAAAGCACAATAGCGCGCCAGCCTCAGCTCCATAACCTCAAGCCTGAGAAGCAGGGGGCGAAGCCTGGTGAGCGTCCGGTGAGCTGTTTTTGCTGATCGGGCAAATCAGGCGATGTTCTGGCATTAGAACCGTAAGCGCTCATTTCGCTGCGCGTTGACGCGGTAGATTGTGGCGCCCGCGGCCGCTTATACAGCAGTTGATTTGGCGAAGTTAAACGGGAGCATATCGTCGATATCGGCGCCATCAGGACGCTGCGGCAGTTCGGTGAAGATGTGCCTCAACCAGGCGAATGGCTCGACGCCACAGGCGCGGCAGGTCAGCATCAGGCTATAGACGACGGCGCTTGCGTTGGCGCCACCGACGGTATCGCAAAATAGCCAGCTCTTTCTGCCCGTGGCAAAAACTCTAATATCGCGTTCCAATAAATTGTTGTCGATCGGCATTCTGCCGTCTTCGATGTAGCGCGTCAGATATTCCCACTGGTTCCGCGTATAGGAGATTGCATCGCCGAGCTTGGTGTCGGGTATGACCCTGGGGGCCATGTTGTCGAGCCACTCCTTCAAGGCATTGAGAACGGGGAGGCTGTGCTTCTGGCGCATGCGCCGGATGCAATCGGCCTGCGTTTCGCCGTCATCCCGCTTTTCTTCCCGAGCCTGCCTTTCAATCCGATAGAGTTGGTCGAAGAACTTCAATGCCTGTGCGGGCGGGCCGCTTTGTTTTTTGCCGGCCTTCAAGGCGTTGACGAAGCGTCGCCTGGCATGAGCCATACATCCGACATGCGTCGCACCTTTAAGAGTTCGCCATGCCTGATAGCCGTCACTCATCAGGATACCGCGATAGTCGCTAAGGAAAGCCTGCGGATGCACCTGCCCGCGACCGGGCTGGTATTCGAGCAGCACAACCGGCTCGGCGCTGTCCTGACCGCTGCGATAGGCCCAGATGTAGGACTCGTCTGTTGCTTTCCTGTCCTTTTCCTTCAGCACCTGCACCGTGGTCTCGTCACCGTGAATGACGCTCTGCGACAGGAGCCGCTGCTTCAGCGCATCATAGATGCGAACGAGGTGCTTCTCACTGGACCCGATCACCCAGTGGCCAAGAGCGCCGCGGCTCTCGGTATTGCGCCATCGGCGATGATGACGGTCAGTTTCGATCGGCGGCCCGATTACGTGCTGACGATCGAGAATTTTGCGAGCTTTAACCGGCATTTGCTGGAGGCGGACGTAGATAGACTGGGGTTGACGCTCTATGTCGGCGGCTATCCGTCTCTGGCGGCCCAGAAAGCGCTTGCGGAGCTTGCTGCCAAGCTGCCCGAGACGGTGCCGTTTTTCCATTGGTCGGATATCGATCCGGACGGCACCTGGATTTTCAGAACCATCGAGCGAGCGCTCGGTCGCCAGCTATGGCCGCATCTAATGTCCCGCCATCTTGCGGAAACGTTCGGGGAGGCGATGACAAGCCGCATCAAACTGCGAAAAGGGAACGTCGCGGGGTCTATGATAGCAGATCTTGTCGATTATCTTACCCAGCCAGACGCAAAGATCATGGAACAGGAGCAAATCGATCCTAAGATTCCAAACAGAAGCTAATTACTTTGATGGGCGTCATTTGTGATGCATACATCGACAGGCGTGTGCAGATAATTTGACTCAACCCTTGAATGTGGGCGTGTGGAATCATTGTGATGTATCGAGCGAGCTGCTGAAAACATCACTTTAGAAAGCCCGTATTGTGAATAGCGCCGGACTGGCTGATGACAGCTAAGGAACAGAACTGCCTGCTGGACGCACGTTGTCATGCAAAGAGTGAGCGCGCTACGCCAGGAATGTATATCAAGGAAGGCCGGTATTGTGATCGCCCATCCCGGCGTAGAGTATCGTGCGATGCAGCACCTCTTTGAGAGTGAATTTGCTCACAGACGATATTGCAAGTCTCCCTGCAATCAGGCCCCGCAACCAAATACCAAATGCCTCACCACAACCCTACAAGTTGCCTTATCGCTGGCGATAGTATCTCCTCGTCCTGCCGACGACAACCTGAAACAGGCTGTTGTCAGCGCTCATAGTCCCCGGGTGCGAGCCAGAAACTGCTTCGTCCCGGCTGTATAGGCCTCCTTTGCCCAATCATCTCGCTTTGTTTTGAGCACGAGCGGATCGGCTTCTGCCGGCGGCTCCTTGCTTTGGGTCTCGTGGTTTTTGTTCCAGATCGCGCGTGCGCGGTAGTGATTGTAAAGCCGGATGAACTCTGCGACGTAGATCCGAGCGAGAGCGACGTTGTCTCGCAGTTCCAGAACGTTTTCGTCGTTGGAACTCTCCGAGGCCGCGCTGAAGTTTGGAGAGCCGGTGTAGATGATGGGGCTATCTGTGTCCCCGTCGATGACGATGAATTTGTGATGGATGTGTATCGGAGGGATCGACGTCCTCTTCTCTCCAGGCGTTTTCGACGCGTCGAATTCGTCGCAATTGATTGTTCGGAGTTCAGGGAGGAAGCCTCGCGGGGCGTTTTGACCGAACGCGGAGTAGGGAAGAGTGTCCGGCTTTTCCGAAGATCGATGGAAGATGGTTGCTGCGATTTTCGGTAGCCGGCGCGGCTGACCGGATTTCGTCGGCTTCTCCAGATCGTCGATCGAGTTCAACACCCCATAGGCAATATGATCGGCAGAATCCGCCTTCTCAAAAATAGCGTTCATGAGCGCTTCGTCTGACGCCGTGAACATGCAGAACAGGACGGACGATTTCGCGGCTTTCACGGACTCGGTTACCGTATCAAGGAAAACGCGGCTGGAACCCGCCTCCGGCAGGAAGAAAACCCGGACTTTCGTGCCGCCGACATCGTCGACTGGTTTCCACCCGGCACCGGTGGTGATTTCTCTCTTACCCTTGTTTGCCGCAAGAAGCGCTGCGCGTTCCAAATAGAGCTTTGCCAAGTCGTTCGAATGGAAGACATGCAGCAGATTGGCTTGCACCGTCTGAGCTTCAGGTGTGAAGTTGGTCGAACCCATGAGAACGGCGTCAGTTTCGCCTTCCTTGCGCGCGACGATGAACTTGTCATGCATCAGCTTCGGGATCGCATCGCGTTTATACGGCGTTATCGACTTGTTCTCAGCCAGCAGTTCGATGGCGGCATCGGATTTCGTATCGTCGCCCTTGGAGAAATAAATTAGCGAACCATTGCCTGCGAATTTTTCGAACGCGGGAAGGATCCATCGCTTGTCCGACAAATGATAGATGGCGCAGTCGAATTCGGTGCAGGCACCCAAGACCTGCGGAATGGCTTCCTCCAGGCCATTGGCCAGCCAGTCCATCTGGGCGCCTAACCCGCCTTTGATCGTCAGGAAGCTCTGGGCACTGACGACGGCGCGATTGAAGTAGGTTTCGATATCGCCCTGCCGTGGTTTCGGGACTGTGACTTTCAGGGCGGTTGCCGCCGCCGCCTGAAGCTCGAGATCGTTCGGACCCGTGCCAAGGACGGGCGTGATGGTGTACTCGAAGGTTTTCCCTTGGTCTTCGGTTTTGAGACCGCCATCCCACCAGTTGAATTTCTGGATTGGCGCAACATCGCTGCCTTTTGGCTTGGCGCCGGGCTCAATGGGCGAGAAGTCCAGCTTGTTGAAAAGATATTGAGGTTCGCCTGTCTTCGTGTAGCCCGGTGCCCTTTGTATCGCGAAGCCAAGAAAATCCGGATGGGCGGTACCATCAGGCCAATCGAAGGCCAAGAGAATGCAACTCGGACTTTCGTATGCCTTGGCTGTTACGCTTCCCATTTTCTCCCCTCCGAGATAGCTGAGGCATTAGTCTCGTCTGATATACAACCATCAAATGACGCATCCATGAAGGGCATCTTTATCTTGGTCGCAACCCTTCGATCCGTGATCGGCTCTTGGCGCGCTGTTTGGGTGTTCACGAGATCCATGCAAGGCAGCGCGCATCAGCTGAGATCGCGTTGTTGCATGAGAGCGATACTCGTCGGTGACGATGCGCTTCGAGAAGCAACCCTGCCTCACATTTTGAAATCGAGGGCAGACAAAAGGAGATCGCCGAACCATTCAGGGTGCCGTACGGCGATCTTCGGAAGAAGCCTCCAGTCTATGCCCGACGAGATCGTTGTCGAGGAACTCTATTCGCCGCAGGACGCGATGAACTGGTTCGGTGTGCAAGCCGGCAGCTTGACCACGCCCGCTCGCGAGCGGCACCGCATTCCTACGCCTCGGCCGGCAAGCAGCTCCACTTCCTCTGCCATCCAGACGACCATGCTCGCCTTTACCTTCATGACGGAATGCGAGCAAGCGTGAGGACCAATCGGTCCTGGGCATAGGTTGAGCCGAACGGGATTAATATCAGTCCACTCACTGCCGCTTGGCGGCAGTGAGTGGGTCCGCCGCTGGCACCTTTGGGGCGTGTCGGTGACTTTGGCGACTGTATAAACCAGGCTAGACGAGGAGGATATTTACCTCCTCGTCTCAGCCAATCGCGGCGGCTTGCTCCTTTGAGAAAATGCGATCGAGCGAAGGCGCCAGGCGCAGAAGCTCGCGCGTGTATGCATGCTGCGGTGCCGAAAACAGGGTTTCCGTGTCGGCAAGCTCGACGATCTCGCCCGCCTTCATCACCGCCACGCGGTCGCACATCTGGCGGATGACCGCGAGATCATGGCTGATGAAGAGGATCGACAGCCCGGCAAGATCGCGCAGATCCTTCAGGAGATTGAGGATCTGCGCCTGCACGGAGACGTCGAGGGCCGAGGTCGGTTCGTCGCATATCAGCATCGTCGGTCGCGGTCCGAGCGCTCTCGCGATCGCGATACGCTGGCGCTGGCCGCCGGAGAAGGCGTGCGAGAAACGCGAGCCGGCATCGGCCGGCAGACCGACCGCCTCGAGCAGTGTCCTGGCATCAAGTTGGGCCTGTTCGGCATTCGCGGCGAGTTTGTAGAAGAGGATAGGCTCCGCGATCGCCGAGTTGATCCGCAGGCGCGGATTGAGCGCAGAATAGGGATCCTGAAACACCATCTGCATCGATCGGCGAACGGATTGGTCGCGGTTGCGCGCAAGCGGCGTTCCCTGGAAATCGATGCTGCCTGACGTCTGCGCCACCAGGCCGGCGATGGTATTTGCGACGGTCGTCTTGCCGCAGCCGGATTCGCCGACAAGGCCGAAGATCTCGCCGCGGCGCACATCGAAGGATACCTCGTTCACCGCCTTGAAGACCGAGGCCTTTCGGCCCGCCAGCAGCGAACGCTTGCCATATTCGACGCAGAGATCGCGGACGTTAAGAACGACGTCTTTGGTTGTCGCAGTGCCGCTCTCAACGCTTTTTCGGCGCACGCTCTTGCGGGCATCGAGCGTGACCTTGGTCTCCTCGCTTGGAACCGGCAGGCGATCGAGCCTGACGTCGATCGGTGGAACGGCGGCGATCAACGTGCGGGCATAGGGCGCCTTCGGCGCGGTCAGCACCTCGCGCGTCGACCCGCTCTCGACCACGCAGCCGTTCTGCATGATTGTCACGCGGTCGGCAATTTCGGCGACGACGCCCATATTGTGCGTCACGAGCAGAACGCCGACCCGCCGCTCGTTTGCGAGATCGCGGATGAGCTTGAGGATCTGCGCCTGCACCGATACGTCGAGCGCCGTCGTCGGTTCGTCGGCGACAATCAGCCTGGGGCCGCAGGCAAGCGCTGTTGCGATGACGACACGCTGACGCTGGCCGCCCGACAGCTGATGCGGATAGCTGCCGAGCCTTCGTTCCGGTTCCGGAATGCCGACGGCTTTCATCAGTTCGAGTGCGCGGGCACGGGCTTGCCGGCGATCGATCTTCAGATGCGCCAGCATGCCCTCGCACAACTGGCTTTCAACCGTAAACAGCGGGTTGAGGCTGGTCATGGGGTCCTGAAAGATCGCGCCGACATCGCGGCCGGGAATGATGCCTTCCGTGCGGCCGGTGCGCACATCGATGGGTTTGCCGTCAATCACGATCGATCCCGCGGCGATCCGGCCAGGCGCCTGCAGCAGGCCCATGAGCGCGTTGCCGACGGTGGTCTTGCCGGCGCCGGACTCGCCCACCAGGGCATGGATTTCGCCCGGGGCGATGGTCAGGTTGATGTCGTTGACGGCGACCAGCGTTTCGCCGCTGGCGAGCGGGTACTCGACCCGTAAATTCCTGATGTCGAGGGCGGGTGTCTGTGCGTGTATCATCAGCGTGCCATCAGTTTGGGGTTGAAGCGATCGCGGAGATAGTCGCCGATCACATTGACGGCGAGAACGAGGATCACCAGAACGGTGGCGGGCATCACTGCGATCCACCAGAGGCCGGAAAACAGGAACTCATTGCCTATCCGGATCAGCGTGCCGAGCGAGGGATAGGTCGGCGGCATGCCGGCGCCGAGAAACGACAGCGTCGCTTCGGTGAGGATGGCACCGGCAAGATTGATGGTGGCAATGACCATTACCGCGCTTATGACGTTCGGCAGGATGTGCCGGATCATGATGCGGCGCGACGGTAGCCCTATCACCTTTGCCGCTCGCACATAGTCTCTGGAGACCTCGACCATGGAGGAAGCCCTGACGGTACGGGCATATTGCACCCACTCGTTGATGGCGATCGCAAAGACCAGGATGGCCGGCGCCCAGGTGAGGACCGTATCGGTGTCCAGCTGCGCCTTGGCTATACCGCTGATAAGGAGCGCCACCAGGATTGTCGGGAAGCTGACGAGCACATCGGCGATGCGCATCACGATGCTGTCGACCCGTCCGCCGAAAAAGCCGGCGATCAGACCGAGAAGAACGCCCATCACAGCGGCGAACAGCACGGCTCCGATGCCGATCAGCACGGATATGCGCAGACCGAACAGAATGACCGAGACGAGGTCGCGTCCCTGGTTGTCGGTGCCGAGCAGAAAGCGCGGGTCGCCGCCGTCCGTAAAGGCGGGCGGGATTTCTGCATCCATGAGCGAATAAGACGAAACATCACGCGGATCCATGGGCGCGATCATCGGTGCGAAGATCACCAGCACCAGCATCGTCGCGAGGACAAGGGTGGCAACGATGACGGAAACCGGGGGAAGTCGTTGAATGAGTTGAGCCTGCCTGGCCATTATCTTGTCCTCAGTCGTGGATCGATGAAGATGTAGAGAATGTCGACGACCGTGTTGATGAGAACGAACAGGAAGCTGACGAACAGGAGATAGGCCGAAAGAACCGGAATATCCGGGAAGCCGACCGCATTGGTGAAGAGCAGGCCCATGCCCGGCCATTGAAAGACCGTTTCGGTGACGATGGCGAAGGCGATGAGCTGGCCGATCTGCAGACCCGTCACCGTGACGACGGGCATCAGCGCGTTGCGGAGCGCCAGGCGCCCATAGATGTAGGAGCGCGGCAGGCCGCGCGCGAAGGCGAAGCGGATATAGTCCGACGAGAGCACGTCGATCATTTCCGAACGCACCAAGCGCATGATCAGCGTCAATTGGAAGAGGGCAAGCGTGATTGACGGCAGGATGAGCGACTTCAATCCGGAGACCGTGAGAAAGCCGGTCTGCCAGAAGCCGAGGTCGACGACCTCGCCGCGACCGGAAGAGGGCAGCCAGCGCAGATTGACGGCGAAGACCAGAATCAACAGCAAGCCGGTGACGAAGGTGGGCATCGAGATGCCGACGAGCGTCAGCGACTGGGTCAATCGCGAAAGCGCTCCGTTGGGTTTCAGCGCGCAGACGACGCCGAGCGGAATGCCGATCGCAAGCGACATGATCGTGGCGATGATCACCAATTCCAGTGTTGCTGGGAGCCGGCTGAGCAACAAATTGGCGACGGGTTGCTGGTAGCGGAAACTGGTGCCGAGATTGCCGTGCAGCACGCGGCCGACAAAATCGAGAAACTGAATGACGAGCGGTTTGTCGAGACCGAGCGTGGCGCGAAGAGCGTCCTTTTCGGCTTGGCTCGCGCCTTCGCGCACCATGGCGGCAACCGGATCGCCGACAAATCGGAACATGATGAAGGCGATGGCCGTTACGGCAACCATCACGAGGACGGCCTGCAGTAGCCTTGTGGATAGAATCCTGATCATCGGAATACACCTTGCAGGTGCGCGACGAGGCTCTGAAGCCCAAAGAGCGCGCTGCTTTGCTGCGCCTTGTCTTTTGGGCGATCCCGAACCTTTGTCCGGGATCGCGTGGCAAGACGAGGCTAACGGGTTCACTTCATCTGGGCGAACCAGGGGCGTACGTACTCATCAGCGAACTGAGGAATGTCGACTTTGTCGCTCATTGCCCAGGCAACCGGCTGCTGATGCAGCGGCAGGTAGAGCGCCTGATCGTGGGCGATCTTGAAAGCGTCCTTCAGCATTTCGACGCGCTTGCCCTCATTGAGCTCGGTCGAAGCCGAACGGGCCAGTGCATCGATTTTCGGGTCTGAAAGACCGTTCGGGTTGCTGCCGCCATAGGTGCCGTCGTTGGTAGCGAGAAGGGACTGCAGGACACTGTATCCATCCATCGGCGGCAACGATGCCCAGCCTAGAATGTAGATGTCCAAATCACCCTTATCCATGCGGGGGAAGTATGTGGTCTTGCTTTCCACACCGACCTCGGCCTTGACGCCGATCTTGGCCCACATGGAGGCGATCGCCAGGCAGATCTGCTCATCGGCGATGTAGCGATCGTTCGAGCAATTCAGCCCTACCTTGAAGCCATCCGGGTATCCGGCTTCCGTCAGCAGCGACTTTGCCAGTGTCACGTCGAAGGGAAGCGGGACGTCGATGGACTTGTCGTAACCGGTGACCTCCGGCGCGACCAGCATGCCGGAGATGCGGGATTTGCCGCGCATCAGCCGCTTCTGGATCGTATTCAGATCGACGGCATGCCACAGAGCCTGGCGCACCTTTATATTTTGAAGCGGATTGGGCTTGCCTGGCATGGCATGGAGTTCTGGCCGGAAGTTGAGGCCGAGGAAGACTTCGCGGAGCGACGGATTCTCGACCACCTTCAGCCCCTGCGTGTTGCTGACGCGGTCGATGTCCTGCAGCGGGATCGGGGCGATCATATCCAGCTCGCCGGAGAGAAGGGCTGCGACGCGAGTGGCATTCGAAGCGATTGGACGGTATTCCACGCCCGTCAGGTTATGCTGGGGTTTGTCCCACCAGTTTTCATTGGCAGCGAAAACCGACTTGGCATCGGGCTCATAGCTGACGAGCTTGAACGGACCGGTGCCGTTGGCATGATTGCTGGCATAGGTGGTGACGCCGGTCGAAGCGTTGCCCGGCTTCAGCGCGTCATGCGCCTGCATCCACGGTTTGCTCATGATGCAGACGGCGGCGAGGTCGTTGAGAAGCAGCGGATAGGGGCCGCGCAAAATGATGTCGACGGTGTAGTCGTCGACCTTTTCGGCGCCGATGACCGCAGGCAGATTTTCGCGGTTGCGCGAGCCCGGATCGATCTCTCGCAGGATAGTGGCGACCACGTCGTCGGCGTTGAAGGGCTGGCCTTCATGAAACTTGACGCCCTGCCGCAGCTTGAAGCGCCATCGGGTCGGCTCGACTATTTCCCAGGACGTGGCGAGCGCCGGCTCGAGCTGCAGGCTTTTGCTACGGCGCACCAGGGGATCGAACACCATGTGATGAACGCTCTGGGTAAAACTGTCGACCTGAGCGTTCGGGTCGTACGAGATGACGTCCCCGGCCGACGACCAGCGCAGGGTCTTTGCAAACGACGGCGTCGTCAGCGGCATGATAATGGCAAGCCCTGCCAAAAGGGTCTTCACATAGTTGTTCACATGAACCTCCCGTTTCACGTATACATCGTAACGAAATTTGCGTATACGATTTATCCTCATATTTAGTATACACATCATGTGCACAGTTTCAAGGTGCGAGGATTCGATTTCACAGTTCGCTGTGGAGGGCCCACAATTCCGCCGAGGGAGGAAGACCGGATGACGAAATCACTTCTGATCACGAATGGCGTGGTCATCACCATGGATACGGATCGCCGTATTCTTGAGAGGGGGCACGTTCTGATCGAGAACGGACGCATTACCTCCATCGGTGATCGCCTGCCGGAAACCGGCGAAGCTGTCGAGTGCATCGATGCAGCGGGCATGGTGGTGATGCCTGGTCTTGTCGACACACACGCACATGCCGGACATATGTTAATCAAGGGGTTAGGCACTGATTCCGACCAATGGATGGACATCGCCGGCCAGATTTATGCCCGGGCGACAGATGTCGAATTCTGGGCGGCGGAGGCCTCGCTGTCGGCATTCGAACGCATCAGATGCGGCACTACTACCGCAGCCCTATTGTTCGGCGGGGGCCCGGACATCATGCGGACCGAAGCCCCGGAAGCCGCGCAAGCACATCTCGCGGCGCTTGCCGGCATGGGGCTACGCGAAGTCCTTGCCGTCGGACCAAACCGGCCGACTGTCCCGCATATGTATCGGAGCTATACGAACAGATCGTATACAGATACTGTTGTTAATCCCGTACATCAATTGTCCGTATGCGCCGAACTCATCGACGCGTGGGCGGGTCGCGATGACCGTTTGCGAGTTGCACTCTCGCTTCCTGTATTCAATGTGCAGGAGCTGGAAGACGGCGCTGTATACGACCTGTCGCGCCAGGCCCTGGAGCTTGCGCGTGAGAAGGATGTGCCAATTATTCAAGATGGCCACCGGGAAGGCTCGATTGCGGCGAATGCCGCACGGCTTGACCTGTTCGACCATCGCTCGCTGCTGGCGCATTGCATTGAGCTGACGGACGAGGACATCGCTGTATTGAAGCGCACCGGCGCCAAGGTGGCGCACAATCCAAGCGCCCTGATGTCGGTGTTCGGCCGCTGCCCTGCGCCCGAACTGATGGCAGCCGGCGTGACGGTGTCGCTCGGCACGGATGCCGCCGCGCCAGACCGGTCTTTCGACATGTTTCGCAACATGTTCCAAGCACATCGCTATCACGCGCGGCATTTCGAGGACGACGGCGTGCTGCCACCGATGCAGCTTCTGGAAATGGCGACCATCGAAGGCGCGCGCGCCCTTTCGATGGATAAGGAAATCGGGTCGCTTGAAGTCGGCAAGCGCGCCGACGTCATCCTCGTCAACATGCGGCAGCCGCATCTCTGGCCGCCGGCCAATCCGGTCCAGCGGCTTGCCCGCTTCGCCAACGGCGCAGATGTCGACACGACGATCGTCGGCGGTCAGATCCTCATGCGCTCCCTGCGGCTCGTGCATCACGATGAGGGCGCGATCCTCGACCGCGCCGAGCGCGCGTTCCACCAGATGATGGAGCGGATAAACCTCGTATGAATGCGTATCTCAACCTCGAGAATTGATGGGAGCAGCGGGTTATGGACGATATTCTCATTCGCAATGTCAGGCCGTTCGGCGGCGAGACGAGAGACCTTTACATTTTGAACGGCCGCTTTGCCGACAGCCGGGCCGAAAAGCCTGCAGTCGAGATCGATGGCAGTGGTTACATCGCGCTGCCCGGACTGGTCGAGGCGCATACGCATCTCGACAAGACCCTGATCGGCATGGACTGGTTCGGGAACTGTGTCGGCCCGACGCGCAACGAACGGATTATCGCCGACCGGCACGCGAAACGAGAGCTGGGCATCGACGCGCGCCGGCAGTCGGCACGGCAGGTTCTGCAAACGCTAACTCTCGGCGTGCTGCATATTCGCAGCCATGTCGATATCGACACGGAGATCGGTCTCGCCAATGTGGAAGGCGTCATCGAGACGCGGAACGCATTCAGGGACTTGGTGGCCGTGCAGGTCGTCGCCTTCCCGCAGAGCGGCATGCTGGTACGTGAGGGGACGCTCGACCTGATGGAGGGGGCGCTGAAGGCCGGCGCCGACATTGTCGGTGGCACCGACCCGGCAAGCATCGATCGCAACCCGGTACGCCACCTGGACGCGATCTTCGCGCTCGCCGACCGTTACGGAAAACCAATCGATATTCATCTGCACGAGCCTGGGGAGCTTGGTGCCTTCTGCCTCGAACTCATCGCCGAGCGAACCCGTGCGCTCTCCATGCGGGGCAAAGTCATGGTGAGCCATGCTTATTGCCTCGGTATGCTCGACGCGCCGAGACAACGCGCTCTCATTGATACGCTCGCCGCCGAAGAGATTGCCGTCATGACGGTCGGCAGCCCCTCCGCACCGGCATTGCCGCTGCGGGCAATGCGCGAGGCCGGCATTGTGGTGGCCTCCGGTTCCGACGGCATCCAGGGCACATGGGAGCCGTGGGGCAACGGCGACATGTTGGAGAGGGCGAAATATCTGGCACAGCGTAACGGCATGACCAACGACGCCGATCTGGCTGAGACAGCGCGCATCTGTACCTTCGGCGGCGCCGAGGGTATCGCCCTTGCGGATTACGGTCTGTCGAACGGTTGCCACGGCGACGTGGTGCTCGTCCCGGCAAGAACGATTGCCGAGGCTGTCGCGTTGACACCGCAGCGGCGAACGGTCATTCGCCGCGGCCGCATCGTCGTGCGCGATGGCGTGCCAGGCGATACGCTTCCACATGTCGGCTAGCAAGCACGACAATCACACCATGGTCTTGCCCTCGACGGGGCAGGTGGTTCCGGCGAGCCAAGATTTTGTGAGATTGCTGAAGCAATGGCAGTTCTTGCCTCTTCCGATGCGTGAAATTCCTGCCTCGCTGCATCCTTGGATATCAAAGTTCAGGACGATTATGGCTCCCAATTCCATTGATAAGAAACCGAGAACTGCTGTCTCCAAATCCGATGCGGTCTATCGCACCTTGAAACGGGCGATCCTCGACCAGACGCTGGCGGCGGGGACGAAGCTTCCCGAGGATTCGATCGGCGATCGGCTCGGCGTAAGCCGCACAATCGTCCGTCAGGCGCTCGCCCGACTTAACGGCGAAGGCCTGATCGAGCTGCGCCCGCACAAGGGTGCCTGCGTCGCGCAGCCGAGCCTCGAAGACGGTCGCAACATCCTGGCTGTGCGCCGCGTCTTGGAGGCGATGGTGGTGGAGACGCTGATCGGCAGACTGACGCCGCAGCAGATCCGGCGGCTCGAAGCTCATGTCGATGCGGAGGACAATGCAAGGGTCAACAACGCTTCCACCTCGATCCAGCTCTCCGGCGAGTTTCACATTCTGCTCGCAACGCTGACAGAGAACGACGTGCTCCTGCGCTATGTCACCGAGCTCGTTTCGCGCTCGTCGCTTATTCTCTCGCTCTATGGCCGCCCGCATTCCCCGGATTGCGCCGTCTCCGAGCACCGGGAGCTTATCGCGGCTCTCGCCCTGGCCGACCGCGACAAGGCGCGCAGCCTGATGACCGATCACATCGAAGCCATCACCACGCGCGCCTTGTTGAAGGCCGCGCCGGAGAAGGATTTTCCCGACTTGTTGACTGCATATGCCAGGGAAGAAGGCCTATAGGAACGAGGTCCCCGCAGAGGTCAAAACATCCCGCCATCGGCCGGAAATTTCGCCCTTGCAATGCGGCTGCTTGCATCGAAGCGCTTCATTCTGTTCCACGGCAGGTTTTTCGCTTCTGGTGGCCGCCCCTCAGATACCGAGATCGAGCTGGGGCTGTGGTTGACCATTGTCGGCCTCTTCGTTCGTCAGGGATGACAGCGTGACGCCGAGCAGGCGTACGGGTCGCTTGAACGGGTAGACGGTTGCCAGAAGCGCCGATGCCGTCTCGAGAACTTCGCCGGCGTCGGCGACCGGAAAGGGGCCTGTCCGGCTGCGCGTCGCCTGGGTGAAGTCCGAATATTTGATCTTTACCGTCACCGTCTTGGTACCGATGCCGCCGGTCTCGCAGTAGCGCCAGACCTTCTCTACAAGCGGTCTCAACTCCGCCGTCGCCAGCGCGAGATCGTCGATATCCTCGACAAATGTATCCTCCGCGCCCACGGATTTCCGGATCCGATCGGCTTTGACCTGGCGTTCGTCGATGCCGCGCGCGACGCCGTAGAAATACGGTCCCGATTTTCCGAAATGTTCCTGCAGGAAGGCGAGGGACTTCGACTTCAGATCGAGCCCGGTCTCGATGCCGTACTTGCGCATACGCTCGGCCGTTGCAGGCCCGACACCATGGAATTTCTTGACGGGAAGCGTTTCGACGAAGGCTGGGCCGTTCTTCGGCGTGATCACCGCTTGGCCGTTGGGCTTGTTCAGGTCGCTGGCCATCTTGGCGAGGAATTTGTTGTAGGAGATGCCGGCGGAGGCATTGAGCCCGGTGATCTGCTTGATCCTGGCGCGGATCTCCAGCGCGATCTCAGTGGCGATCTCCATGCCTTTGAGGTTCTGCGTGACGTCCAGGTAGGCCTCGTCGAGCGATAGCGGCTCGATCAACGGCGTATATTCGGCGAAGATTTCGCGTATCTGCTGCGACACCGCCCTGTAGACGTCGAAGCGCGGCGGCACGAAGATCAGGTCGGGGCATTTCCGTTTCGCCGTCACCGATGGCATGGCCGAATGAACGCCGAAGGCGCGGGCCTCGTAGCTTGCGGCCGCCACCACGCCACGCGCCGCGGAGCCTCCGACCGCAAGCGGCTTGCCGCGCAGTTCGGGATTGTCTCGCTGTTCGACCGATGCATAGAAGGCATCCATGTCGACATGGATGATCTTCCGGACGGGGCTCGAGCTCATATCGTTCATGGCGATCTCAGTCATCAAACTGCATGTTCAACACGGCCTTTAATCACCGACAACGAAACAAATGCAGAACATATCATCATTGACGGTGAGATCAAACCGGCTCTGCGTCTTGCTGGCGGAAGCCTGGACAAATCACCTGACGCAACGCATGCGGCAGATGCCATCTTGCGATGCGTTCGGGGCTTCCTATCTCTTGTTAGTCCCCGCCACGGAGCCTCGATATGGGCCATTTCTCGACCGACCAGCTTCCCGACCTGCATATGGAGATCCTCCCGCCGGAGCGCGTCGAGGAATCCTGCACGGACGCCAAGGCATGCCTTTGCTGTCGAAGGATGCGCTCGGCGGCGAGAATGGATGATGACGGCTGCGGCATATGTGACGAGTGCCTGGCACCATGATGATGAGCGACACACGGGACCCGTTGGCCGACGAATTCCCGGAATTCGGACATGCTCTTGCCCGGCTACCCGACGGTTACATGGAGGGGCGCCCCTGGAGCGCGACTGTGAAGCGGTCGGCCGACGGCAAGCGGATCTGGCTCTATGGTGAGGAGCTCGGCGGGACCGACATAGTCAGCTTCAATCTCTATGTGCTTTCAGGCGCAAAGCCCGCCCTCAAGCCCTGCGAAATGTCATCATCGAAGGTCGTTGATTTCGTGCTGGGTTTCAGGCCCACTTCGGTTCGCAGATCATAGGGCTCACCATGCGCCGACGAGCGAATTGCCGGCGAGGGGGATGCTTCTGAGTTTCCCATGCTGATCTTTGGCAGATATCGAAGGCTGCATCTGTTTCGGAGATTTTCGGAACCAGTTGGAGGCGATGCCGGCGAGGTCGCCGATTACTGCGTGTTTGTGCCAGTCTGCGAAACGTCGAGCCATCGCCGCCGGTTCGGACTGATAGAAGAAATCGCCTGAACTGCTGAGATCATTGATGGATGGCGCCATCGCTGCAAGCGGGCGCTGGAACATCTTCGGCGCTATTCGGAGCTCTCGCGCGGCTTCGGAAAAGGCTGGGGCCATGAAATCGATCGCCCAGCCGTCAGCTTCCACCCAGCAATGAAAATTGTCGCCGGCACCGGTCACATAACCGTCTTCGCGGTGGTCGGCAAACAGCAGAACTGCCCCTCCGAGATTGTATGCCGCAAGACCGCCTTTGGGCGTGGCTTTGATCTTGTAGTGCTGCTCGAGAATGAAGGCGCCGAATGTTGAGAAGTACATGCTGGCGAGGGCGGGATTGCTATTTTCGTTGACGACCAGGCTATTGATGACCCGATAGATCCGATGGTAGTCGCTTTGCTTGATCAACATGGTCGTTCACCTGTTCATTCTATGGCTTTCAGCCACCACTAGGCGACGACGCCATTGATGTAAACGCATAGCACGGCACAGTAGCCTTAGCCGGTGATCGACTTTCTCATCGCCATAGATTTTCCGATGCGGGTCGTGTCTTGGGATCTCGCTCACTATCGTGCTTCAAGCGCATTGATCATTAAATTGTGGAGGGAGGCCGGCCGCCGCCGCAATACGCACATGTTCCCCGTTAGGATCTCTATGCTTCAGCGAATCGCCAAGGTCTCAATTTTGGGGCCGCAGGCGATTCCGCTTGAGAGTGTCTTGATCCAATGGAGTTCTTCATGACCGACATCCGCACGCCCATATCTGGGGTGATCCCCAAGATTTCCATCGTGGGCGTTGGCGGCGGTGGCGGCAACGCTATCAACAATATGATTGCCGAAAAGCTCCAAGGCGTCGAATTCATCGCGGCCAATACGGATGCTCAGGCGCTCGCGACATCGAAAGCGACCAGGCGCATTCAACTTGGGGCGCAGGTAACGGAAGGCCTTGGCGCCGGCTCTTTGCCGGATATCGGCCGGGCGGCCGCCGAGGAAACCATCGACGAGATCATGGATCATCTTCACGGAACGCACATGTGCTTCATCACTGCCGGAATGGGTGGCGGAACGGGGACAGGCGCCGCTCCGGTCATAGCGAAGGTCGCACGGCAGGCAGGGATTTTGACGGTCGGCGTTGTCACCAAGCCCTTTACCTTCGAAGGCAACCGCCGCATGCGCACCGCCGATGAAGGTATCGAGCGGCTCCGCGAAAGTGCGGATACCGTCATCGTCATTCCCAATCAGAACTTGTTTCGCATTGCAGATGCGACAACCACCTTCGCCAATGCTTTCGTGACGGCGGACAGGGTCCTCTATGCCGGCGTGAGCTGCATCACGGATCTGATCGTCAAGGAAGGCCTCATCAACCTCGATTTTGCCGACGTCAAAACCGTCATGCGTGGAATGGGTCGCGCAATGATGGGAACGGGCGAGGCGTCAGGACCGGGCCGCGCCTTGAAAGCGGCAGAGGCTGCCGTTGCCAACCCGCTTCTGGATGACATGAGCATGAAGGGCGCGCGAGGCGTGCTGATTTCCATTTCCGGCGGCACGGACATGACGCTGTTTGAGGTGGACGAGGCCGCAAGCCGCATAAGGGATGAAGTTCTCGCTGATGCCGATATTGTTGTCGGAGCGATCTTCGACAGAAACCTCGATGGGGTTTTCCGGGTGTCGGTCGTTGCAACCGGTTTGGATGGTGTCGCAGCACCCGCTAGCCAGCCTGAGCGGGTCGGCGTGGACTGGCAGTAACGGATACTCCCAGCGATCGGTATGTGGCGGATCAATTCCATCTCACCGCCCCGCAAACTGACGGCCGATCGCTGATGTGGCGCCCAATGCGATGTTGGGCTTCTCCGTTTGACGATAAACGTTTCAACGCGATCAGGATGCATTCACCGAGCCTTTTCGGCCGCGCTCGCAACTCCCCCCGATTATGCCCCGTTCGGTTGAGCAGCTCGCAGCTGACCGATGACACGGTCGGCCATCGCTACGCATCGCGCTCCGTCGAACGGGAACAGTGAAGAGAATGCTCCCACCAACTGCTTTTTGATCGCAACTCGCATCATCTTGCGTGCGCGGTGTAACCGCGTCTTGGCTGTTGCAGGCTTGATGCCGAGATACGACGCAGCTTCCTCAGTGCTCATCCCCTCGACGTCCCGCAGCACGAAGATCACGCGGAATTCGTCGGGCAGGCCATCGACTGCCCGCTCGAGCAGACGGCGGGCCTCGCCGCGGGAGAGCTCGGTCTCGGGGTCAGCGACCGAGAACGGGGTCGGAAATTGCAGCAGCTCGCCCCGTCCTGATTCTACAGTCATGTCGATCTCCTCCAAACCGACGCTTGGCCGGTGGCGTCGTACGCGTCCGAGCGCCTCGTTGAGCGCGATCCGGGTGAGCCAGGTGGAAAGTTCTGCCTCATCGCGAAATGCGTCGAGATGGGTGAAGGCGTGCACATAGGTCGCCTGGACAATGTCCTCCGCTTCCGCGTCGTCCCGGACGATGGCACGGGCCGATCGAAACAGGCGACGGTTGTGTCGCTGCACAAGGACACGTATGGCCATCTCGTCGCCCGTCCTGGCATGGACGACGAGATCGGCATCGGGTAGCGCTGCCAAGTCCGGCTTGTGCCTCGATGCCGCGGTGGGAATGGCAACCATGATCACTCCAGCATAATTCCGTGCATCCACCGCCCAGCTTATGGCTGGACATCAAGCGTGCCGGTCATCATCGGGTGAAAGCGGCAATAGAAATCCACTTTTCCCGCTTGTTTGACCGTCATGCTTTTTTGCGACTTCGGCGGCAGGTCGATGTCAAAGCTCTTGTCGCGCGCGGTCGCGCTATGGCGGAATATATCATCATTACGCCAGGTGATCACGTCGCCGACATGCGACGGCGGCACCGTGCCGAATTGCAAATGGGCGATGATGATTTCGTGATTGGCGGCCACCGCGATTGCGGGGCCTCCAACCACGAACCCTGCGAATACCAACGCCGCAAGGATGCGAAACGGAGAGCGCATGGCGAGCCTACTTGACCATCGATGCAAGGTGCTCGGCATGCGTCTGATGCTCCTTGAAGAGCTTCAGACCCGTCTGCAGCAGCGATTTCAGTTCGCCATTCTGAGCCGAGGGGATCAGCAGTGTCTCAAGCGCGCCGTTGACCTGCTTGTGATAGGCCACCTCGTTATCGACATAGGCTTTGTCGAAGGCTGCGCCATGAAGCTTGGCGAGCTTCGCCAGCTCCGCCTTGGCGGCAGACGACAGCGATTTGCTGGTGTCGTTGTCTTCGGGCTTGACTTTCAATTTCTTGAGGAGGGCAAGTGCCTGTTGGTTCACGGCCGTGTGGTCGCGCTCCATTGTCTCAGCGAATTGCCGAACCTCGGCGTTCTTGCTCATCTTGAGAGCCTGCTTGGCGGCGGCGACGTCGATCTCGCCAGCCGTGTAGGCGATATGCGCGATCTGCGGATCCGTCGGCTTGTCGGCGGCGAATGCCGCGGTCCCAAGTGCCGCAGCCATCGCGGTTGCCGTGAGAAGTCTCTTGAACATGTTGGTCTCCTATCCTCCAAGGCGGAACTCCAGACGCCTTCGGCATCTGAAACAGCCGTTAGATGCGGTTCCTGGCAAAAGGTTCCCGAGAATCTTTTCTTGCTGGGCATTGGCGCCCGCAATCAGTGGAAACCCTACAATTATTGTAGGCGGAGCAGGCCGCTACTCCATTTGGCCGATGGCCCGACACGGTTTGCCGAATTGAGACAAAGGATGGACGGCCCTAAAACTCGGGTATGAAGAAGCCCCAGATCGCCTTGGTTCAGAAACTCCCAATGATCGCCGGCTTTCTGGCGGCCATGGCGCCGCTGCGCCGCTGGGTGTTTCACATGATTGTGCCCGGACCGATCTCGGCGATGGAACCAAGCAGATGCGTCAGTTGATATACGTTCGCCAATACTGCGGTGCTGTCTGTTCCGTCTTCGACGTCGTCAGTCCGCGGGCCGTCCTCCCAGCGCCGGCGATTGTGCGGACATCCTTCGCAAGGCATTGGTCGCCACCGTCGTCTCTCGAGCCTTGGGCCTTTCATCCTCCTCCTTAGAGCCTTGCCCAACCCCGCAGGAATTTTAGTGCTCGGTCGGACAAGTCGCTCCTTGCATCATGAACGGAGCTTAAACTCATCAGATACCGCCGAAACCAGTCGGCCTCTTCGGACATGGATTTCAGCAGGCCTCAGGTGAGTTCTTCGATGACGGCGCAGGTCATCTTATCGGTTTGCGATTTTGTCCCGACCCAATTCAGGCCCCCATTGCTTGCTCGATCTCCGCAGGAGCCGGCGGCAATTTCGAAGGAGTTTTCGATGTTGATGACCATGACTGGTTTCATCTCCCTCCGTCAGGCCCCCCGTCGCCTTTGTCGCGCGGTTTGGGAGACTATCCCAAGTCCTGTGCGGCAAACGCCGCTTATGTTTCGCGCCGGACGGTATATTTACCGAAAATTCACGCGAGATACCGTGCGGCTTCAGTCCCACTATACCCATTTCATGCGCAACCCGCCGCTGCTGTCAGCGATCGGAGCCCTCGCCTCGCAATTTCCACGCGATGCCGACGTCACGGTCGCATCAATCGGCTGCAGCACGGGAGCAGAGCTCTATTCGGTCCTCTATGCGATCAGAAGAGCCCGGAGCGATCTGCATCTGACGGCGCATGGCGCAGACATATCCGATACCGTCGTGGACGTGGCAAGACGGGGTATCTACCATCCGGATGTCCCGGCCGCCGAAGGAAGCGTATATGTCGCGGGCAGGGCGGAAGTCGCAAGCGCGGACGTGCCGTCACTCACCGAAATCATGCAGCCTCTCCCGGATGGATCGCTGCGGGTGAAGGATTGGCTCAGACAGGGCATTACCTGGCTGACGGCCGATGCGACCGACGACAGGCTCCTGGACCTGGTCGGGCGGCAGGATTTCCTGCTGGCGAACAATTTCATGGGACCGATGGAAGATCCGCTCGCCGAACGGTGCCTGCGAAACATGATAAGGCTGGTCGCTCCAGGCGGGTATCTGTTCGTTGACGGAATCGACCTCGACGTCAAAACCCGCGTGTTGAAGGCGTCTGGATTGCGGCCTGTGCTGACCAATCAGGAGGAGATCTGGACCTCGGAGGGTGCGAGGGGTGGTTGGCCTTGGCTTCGCTGGGGACGAGAGCCGCTCAATCGCAGCGAGGCTGACTGGGCTATCCGATATTCCATCATTTTCCATTTGGGAGACCGTTAGCCCGTGAGTTCGCACCCGGTTGGAGCCGCGGAACGTAAGTTCATGCCGTTGATCGTATCCGGCGGAATCTGGATCGTCACGGCTAAGATTGTTTCGCAGCTTTCGCAGGTCGTGACGTTCTTGGTCGCGGCGCGCATGCTGAGCCCGGTGGAGTTCGGGCTTTTCGCATTCGTTTCCGCCATTGCCACCTTGCTCGTGGTGGTGGCGGAAGGCGGATGGGCGGAATTCATCATGAAGGCGCACGATGGTGACGATTGCTTCGACCAGGTCGCCACCATCTCGCTCGTCAGCGGCGGCTTATTTACCGCTGTTGGCGTAATCGCCGCCGCCGTCTTCTACACCCGCACGGGCGACGAAACGCAGAGTGCGCTTATTGTCCTGTTCAGTTGCTGGATGTTGCCCGCGGCGCTCACCGCGGCTTTCGATGGAATGCTCGTCGCCCTGGGCCGCCTGCGTCAACGTGCAATCGTCAGGATCGTGGGGGAGCTGTCAGGCCTGATCACCGCAGTAATGTTGCTCCGCCTGCATGAGCATGCGTCAGCGCTGGCGGCGGCCAAGATAGTTTGCCAGCTCGTGCTGCTGGTAGGATCGATGCAGATCGCGATGCGGCTGCCGCGCCTGCGCCTGACGAGACCCATGCTTGTCGAGGTCACGGCGTTTTCGCGCCAGATTGTCGGCAACCGCCTGCTCGTCTTTCTCGGCTCCTATTCCGGCACCCTCGTTGTCGGAAGTTTTCTCGGAATAGCGGATGCCGGCTTCTACCGCGCGGCCGAGCGTGTCGTCGCTGTGGTTGCAGAGTTGCTGGGCGAGCCGGCGCGCTCGTTGAGCTGGGTGGTTTTCCGGCGAGCACATCAGCAGCCTTCGGCACCGGGGCGATCGGTCGGCCTGGCCGGTGTCCGGTTCCTTCTCGTTCTCTTCGCCATTGCCGCGCCCATGTATCTCGGACTGGCGCAGATATCCGAGGCTGTCGTAAGGCTGGTGCTCGGCGAGGTGTGGATGCCCGCGGCGTCCATAATCCCCTTTCTTTGCCTGCGTCAGCTGCTGCTTGCGCCGGGCTACATCAACGAGGCTTCGCTATCCGTCGTTGGAAACATTCGGTACCGGCTTCCCGTCACTCTGTTGAACGTCGCCGTCTCGCTAGGGGTCGTCGTCATGGTCGCTCGCTTCGGGCTACGGGAACTGGCGATCGCGCAATGCTTCAGCGCAGCCTTCGCCCTTGCGACCTGCATTGGATTGCAGTCGAAGATGGCGAATGTCGATTGGCTTGAGATTTCGAAGGGCGTCATCCTGCTGATCGTGCCGCCGAGCTTCATCATGTTTGCGACGGTGGCACTCATTCGGCATGATTTTTCCGCGGATTTGTCTTGGCGGGTCGTTGTTTTCCTTCAGATCGGCACAGGCGCTCTGGCCTATGCCGCCGTCCTGATCGTCTTGTTTGGACTAAGCAGGCGCCTGCGCTGGCTAACCTTGGAATAGGGAGCCAAGGGATTTCCTTCCGGCGACCTTTTTCCGACTCCATGTGAATTCACCGGCGCTCGGTGTTTCGCCCAGCGGCCGATCGTACTACGCGTGGCGTCCGTAAAGCCTGGCGATATCCTCGCGCTTGAACGGGACTGTGTCGCGGTCAACCTGGTCCTGGTAGTTGCGGGCATATTGGTGGCCGGAATAGACGGCTGCCGCGATGAGGCCCGGGGCGAGACAGTCGCCGAGGCGGGTCACGGTGCGGATGCCGGCGTCGGCCCATTCCGCGTCGCGGGCTTTCAGCTCCAGCCACAGCGCCTCGTCCGGCAGGCGCGCGGTAACCGGGACGAAGGCGGCGCAGTCGATGGTGTCGATCTTGTCGCTGTAGATGCAGGCAAGTTCCAGCCGATCTTTCGTGCGGCCGGCAAGTGCCTTTGCCGTCATGATGCGGACCCCGAGATCGACGAGGCGCTTCTGCACCCGACCCTGTTCCAGGGTGTTCTTGCTCCAGGGAGAAACCTGGGATTCCGGTGTGACGAAGGTCACCGAACGACCGGTTTTCGCAAGCAATTCAGCCAGTACGCTACCCATATAGAAGCAGTCGTCATCGAAGACGACGACCGGGCCATCAGCCGGCACCGCTTCGGCACCTGCGGAAAGGATGGCATCGGGAGAGACAAGCAAACCTTCCGTAAGGAAGGCGAGTGGCCGCCGGTGGGTGCGGCCCACGCCGTCGATACGCCACCGTGCGCCGGTGGCGATCGCCACATGCGGGATGCGGTATTGCAGCACGTCGTCGGCCGAAAGCGCGCTGTGCAGGTAAAGCTCGGCATTGGCACGGACGCTGAGCTGGCTGAAGCGCCAGTCGCGCACGCGGCCCCAGGTCGCAAGCCCCGGCAGTCGACATTCGCGCGCGACCCGACCGCCCCATTCATCGCCGCCTTCCGCCAGTACGACATCGACGCCGCGCTGGGCAAGCGCCCGTGCCGCTTCAAGCCCCGCCGGCCCGCCGCCGATGATCAGCGCGGGCTCCGGTGTTGTGGCTGTTGCGATAATCTCTGGATGCCAGCCCTTCCGCCATTCCTCGCCGATCGTCGGGTTCTGCGTGCAGCGCATCGGCACGTTCGTATTGTCGCCGGATGTACAGATGTTACAGCCGATGCATTCGCGGATGTCGTCGATGCGGCCTTCTTCGATCTTGCGCGGCAGATAGGGATCGGCGATCGACGGGCGCGCGGCGCCGATGAAGTCGAGGATGCCTTGCCGGATCGCCCGCACCATACTGTCCGGCGAGGTATAGCGGCCAACGCCGACCACCGGCTTGGTGGTGACGGACTTGACGAAGCGGATATAGGGCTCCTGGTAGCCTTCCTCGGAGAAGCGGGCCGTCTGGCTGTCGTTCGACCAGTCGGAAAGATTGACGTCCCAAAGATCCGGAAGCTCGGCGAGCGCCGAAATAATGTCCTTGCCTTCGCCCTCGCAGGTGATGCCGGAAGGTCCGAGCAGCTCGTCAACCGCAAGGCGGATGGCCAGCGCGCAGGTGTCGCCGATCGCCTCGCGCGTATCGTCGATGATCTCGCGGAACAGGCGGAGCCGGTTCTCGAAGGAACCGCCATACTCGTCGCCGCGGTCGTTGTGGCGGCGGGACAGGAAGTGCTGCAGCACGCTCATGTCGTGACCGGCATAGAGGTAGACGATGTCGAAGCCTGCCTTCTTGGCGCGCCGCGCTGCGCTGCGATACCAGCGGCGCATGTCGGCGATGTCGGTCTTGTCCATGGCGCGCGCCTGCACGGGGTCGAGGCTGTCGCTGATGGAATGAGAAGGAGCAAGGGGGATCATCCGGCTGAAGCGGTTGGCGACATGCAAGCCGTTATGCACCAGCTGAATGGCGGCAAGGCTGCCATGCGTGTGGATGCTGTCCGTGACGGCGGAAAGCGCCGGCAGGTCGCCGTCATCCCAAAGGCGCGCTTCGTTGGCCGGCGTCAGGTCCGAGGTGGGATGGATCTCTGCTTCCTGGGTAGAGACGACCGCCCAGCCGCCTTCAGCCTTCATGCCGCGCAGATGGGCTTCAGCATTGGGATAGCGGTAGCCCATGCCGGAACAGTGCGGCACCTGGTAGAAGCGGTTATGCGCTGTGACGGGGCCAATTTTGACGGGTTGGAAGAGAATATCGAAGCGGGGGTCTCGCGACATGTCATGCCATTTTGGAGAGCTGTGTTCCGCATGCTAAGCGGATGCCGGTCACCATATCGGGAACGCATAGCCAGGCAAGAGAATTGTTATATGCGCATATAATGCAGCTCATGGACCAGCAGCACGACGTGCGCCGGTCGCGCGAGCGCACGCAGTGCCGGAAAGCGGATAACCAGGACGCTTGAGGCCTTCAGCTAAAGCTCAGAAGGCCATGCCCGTTTTCGATGGCATGGCCTGGTTCTTGGTCATTATTGTTGCAGACAGAAAGATGGCTGCTGCCGCTATCTCCGCCGGCTTTCGGTGCCGAGCTCGGCATCAATGTGATTGTATGTAGCCTGAACCATGTCGATATCGCTGAGGTGGCTGGCAACGGCGATTTCGATCATCAGGTTGGCGACGGCGGCGTCGACGCGCAGATTCTTGGTCCGCCGTGCCTTGCTCACGAGGGTGGCGGCCATATTCTCATCGCCACCGAGGGCGAAATAGAGGTCCAGCGCACTCTTGAGAAAATGCGTGCTGCGGTAAGAGGATGACTGCGGCGCAAGATCGCCTTCCTTTTGTACGACCACCGTTACCGCTCTGTTTTGGATTTCACTCATCCGAATTTCCTGCAATCGTTGAGACTATACAAAGTAGTTTGCCTATTTAACCTGCCAAAACTAGCCCGAGCCTGACGTCCTAGCCGCAGGCATGATGAGCTCATTTGCGGGTAGGGCTTCTAACCGATCTATCGTACAGGGGATTGCTGGTCATTGACTTTTATCGGTTTCCGCAGGTGCCTTCGGGGATATCCAGTTAAAATACTTTCACGACCAGTTCTCACGCTGCAGCCGGCTGACGGGATAAGAATCAAGTTGAGATCTGACGAGACGTCATTTCGCGGTTGCGGTTGCCCGCCACCTCGTGATGAATAAGCGCTTCGTAAGCCAATAGGATGCGTAGCCGTCGCTTTAATGCCACCCATGATGAGACATTTTTCAATTTCGCAGACCATCTCTCTTGGGTCTTTGGTGATCTGGCTATTCACCGGGGCGCTCGCTATCGCCCTGCTGGCTGCTTTTCAATATAGGTCCGGGCTCGCCGAGCTTTCTGACTGGACGCGGGCGACGGATACATTCCTCGCCGAAAAGCTGGCGCAGCACGACGCGCACATGACGGCACTTGCTGCTGTCATTCGCATGTCGCCGGCCGAGCCGTCGGCGAGCGTTCAGGGGCTCGCCCAGTCGGTCACGGCCTTTTATCCCCGCATCACCGATATCGCGACGATCCGCATCGACGGAACCGCCGCCCGCACGATTGCCTACGGCAATCTCAATGGACCGGTCATCGAAGCGGGACAATCCGCCGGCGATCTGCCCATACTCGGAAAGCCAGGCGAAACCACTATCCGGCCAATTCCGGAGCGGCATGCCTATGACATATACAAGCTTGTCGAAGCGGGGCGGCTCCTTCGGCTGCGCATCAGCGCCGGCGCGCTTTTGGGTACGGACCGCATTCCTCCGGGATACTCCGTCAGCCTGTCGCTCGGCGATACCGTACTCTTTACCCAAGCGACAAGTGGCACCTCAATTCTGGACGTGAGGACCAGCCTTTCCGCCAGCAATCCGGGACAGCCGCTGCACCTGTTGATCAGCCGGAGCTTCCGCCTTGGCGAGCTCTTTCCCGTAAGCCTCGTGATTCCCCTGTTGGTTGGATCGGCGATATTGGTCTGGCTCGGCGTGCAGTATCGCAATGCGAGCCGAGAGAAGCGGCGGCAGGAGCTGCGCGCCACGCTGCTGGAGCAGGAGGCACGGCTTGCTCATGCTGGCCGGGTGAATGCGCTTGGCGAAATGGCTTCGGGTATCGCCCATGAGCTGACCCAGCCGGTCGCTGCCATGCTGAGCCAGAGCCAAGCAGCGCGGCGGGCCTTGACCCTGGACCGCGCGGACATTCTCGAACAGGCGCTGGACGCCAATATCCGTGAGGCGAAGCGGGCAGGCGATATCCTCGACCGTATGCGTGCCTATATTTCCGGTGCGGAAGCGCGGATCGAGAAAGTGACGTTGGCCGAGGCGCTGCACGGCGCGCTGCGTCTCGTCGAAAAGGATCTGGCGCAGCAGGGCATCAGACTCGACACAGCGATCGCCGACGCCCCCTGCATCGTTGCGATCGATGTCATTTCGTTTCAGCAGATCATCCACAATCTTATCCGCAATGCCGCCGATGCTGTCGCCGGCCGACCGGAGGCGCGCATAGCACTCGAGGCTCGGAAGGGAAGGGGACAGGCGATCATTGCGATCTCCGACAACGGACCGGGGATCGATCCTGCCTTGCTCGACCGCATCTTCGAGCCATTCTTCACCACCAAGCCCGATGGTATGGGGCTCGGTCTGCCGCTCTGTGTTCGATTGATCGAAAAGATGGACGGCACGATCGAGGCGCGGAACGACAGCGGCGCCTGTTTTACCATCCGTCTGCCATCCGGAGAGGCCGCATGATCTATCTCGTCGATGACGACGCCTCGGTGCGTGAGGCGCTGTCACTCCTGCTTTCCACCTACGGCAAGAACGTTACGGCATTTCCGGATGCGGCGCATCTGCTTGCGCATATGGACAGGGCGAAGCCCGGCGTATTGATTCTCGACCTGCGCATGCCGGCAATCAGCGGGCTGCAGCTTCTAAAGAAACTGGCTGAAATGAACATCGGCTGGCCGGCGATCATGATCACCGGTCACGGCGACGTCGAAGCCTGCCGTCGCGCATTCAAGGCCGGGGTGGCGGATTTCCTCGTCAAGCCCGTCGACGAGCATGTGCTGATCGAGGCGATCACGTCCTGCGAGGCCCAACTCGCTGAGCTGCTGGCGCGGCAGGAGACCGGACGGCTACTGGATCAGCTCACAGCGAGAGAGCGCGAGGTCATCGAACTTGTCTCGAAGGGCCTGGGCAGCAAGGAGATCGCCGCGGCGCTAGACGTCTCCGTCCGTACGGTAGACAGCCATCGGGCCAGCATCGCCATGAAGCTCGGCACGCCAGCTGTGGCCGAACAGACGCGCATCTGGCTCACTGCCCATCGGTAATCCTACCGACATGGTTCCGCGACGGTGCGAATTCCGGCAAAACGATGCTCCGGCTAGATATGCCTTCAGGAAACGCAACACCTTGGAGGTTCCCGAAATGAAAAACGCCGTGCTTTCGCTCGTCCTCGCCACCGCCTTCGCCGTTCCGGCTCTCGCGGACAACACCGTCAAGCAGACCAGCCTCGGAACCGCACTTGCGGTCGATCTTGCCCAGGCCGCCGTTACTGCCTGCTCGGCTGATGGCTACAACGTCGCTGCAGCCGTCACCGACCGTTCCGGCATCCTGTTGGCGCTGGTCCGCGCCGAAAATGCTGGCGCCCATACGGCGAATGCTGCGACCGCCAAGGCCTACACCGCTGCCTCCTCGCGCAACCCGACCAGCGGCATGGCCGAGACCGTCCAGAAGAACCCGGCTGCGGGTGGCCTCGCCGATATCTCAGGGTTCCTGGTGCTTGCCGGCGGCGTTCCGGTGAAGGTGGGCAAGGATACGGTCGGCGCGATCGGCGTCGGCGGCGCACCGGGCGGCAACTTCGACGAAGCCTGCGCAATCAAGGCGCTCGACAAGTTCGCCGACCGTTTGAAGTAAGTTTTCGCTGGAAACACCACAAAGCGCCCGCAAAGCCAAGCTCTGCGGGCGCTCAGACCGCTGACAAACCCGTCGATATTTTCGGCGGGTTTTGTGTTTGCGGATTGATGCTTTTGAGAAGGTGGCGTTTCGATTTTGTTGAAACGGCCTGATCTGCTCAGGCCATGCTTGGCTTTGGCGCCTTTGTGAGGGCCATTGCGATCTTCTTGATGTTCTGGGCGGCGGCAGCCAGCAGGCACTGGCATCTGACGCACACGAGACTTCGGAAGCGGGCGTATCGGTGACCGTGGAGTTGCTTG